>BJHB01000214.1:0-5829 GCA_014191415.1 Chloroflexota bacterium | reverse complement strand
CCGCCGAGGGTGCCCTCACCGAGACGCATTCCCTCCTGGCCCGGATGCGCGAACTCGCCGTCCAGTCGTCCAATGACACCCTCACCGCCAGCGACCGCGCCAACCTCAACGCCGAGTTCACCCAGCTTCAGGCCGAGGTCGACCGCATCGCCACGACCACCCAGTTCAATACCGCCCTGCTCCTCAGCGGAAGCGGTACCGCGACCGCCCTCACATTCCAGATCGGTGCCAACAACGGGGACACCCTTGCCCTGGCCATCGACGGGACACAGGCGAGCACCCTGAACGTGGCATTCAACTCGGCAAACGGCGTGGCCGGTGTGGCCTACCAGTCCAGTGCGAGTGCGGTGATCTCAATCCTCGATACCGCGGTCAACGTGGTCAGCGGGGACCGGGCCAAGCTCGGTGCCGTGCAGAACCGCCTCGAAAGCACCATCCGCTCACTCGCGGTTGCGTCCGAGAACACCTCGGCAGCCAACAGCCGCATTGCCGATGCGGACATTGCCCAGAGCATGAGCGAGATGGTCCGCACGCAGATCCTCCAGCAGGCTGGTATCTCGGTCCTCGCCCAAGCCAATCAGGCCCCATCGCTTGTCCTCCAGCTCCTCAAGTAGGCAGCACCGGTGAGCGTGTGATGCGGACATGCCTCACGGCAGGCATTCGGGGGTCACCAACCCCCGAAGCCTACCTTGGGTCGGTCCGCACACACGCAAGCCTGTCGCGGTGCCTCGAGTGGAGAAGGCTCCGTCTTCGGCACTCGCATCGTCGCGACATGCAGAACTCGGCGCGCGCCATGCCCGGATCACCCAGGCACATCCGGAGCATCGCGCGGGAAGGCACCTTGGCCTTGTTGCCCACCGACATGCTCAACCAGGCGGGACGCATAGCAATCAGGGAGAGCCTCACGGATTGAGGCCGGACCCGATAGGGAGATCAACCCATCATGGCGCTGCGGATCAACTACAACCAGGCGGCCTCCATCGCCCAGCGTGGACTGGCCGGAAGTCAGGACGCGTACTCTCGAATGGCCGAAAGGCTATCGACGGGACTACGGATCAACCGCGCCTCCGATGACGCCGCCGGCATGGCCGTTTCGGAAAAACTGAAGAACCAGATTCGCGGTCTCAACCAAGCCCAACGGAACGCGCAAGACAGCATCAGCCTGATCCAGACGGCCGAAGGTGCCTTGGCGGAAACCCATAGCCTTCTCTCACGGATCCGCGAACTCTCGGTGCAGTCGGCAAACGACACGCTCACCGCAGGGGACCGCGCGAATCTGCAGGCAGAGGTCAACCAGCTGGTTTCGGAAGTCGACCGGATTGCGTCGACCGCCCAGTTCAACGGCATCTCCCTGCTCAACAAGAACAGCACCGTCTCGACCCACGACAGCGGTGACGGATTGCAGTTCCAGATCGGGGCGAACAGCAGTAGCGTCGCAAACAACCTGACCCTCACGATCGGGGGGGCACGCACCCAGGATCTCGGTAGCGTCAAGACCCTGAGTGGCATCAACAGCGCGATCACGAGTGGCACATTCACCATCGGCAGCAGCACGGTCACCTACGACGCATCCGTGGATACCGTCTTCGATGTCCGTGACCTGATCAATGCCAACACCGCAACACACGGGGCAACCGCATCGGTTGCCAATGGCACCCTGACGCTCTCGGCCAGCAGCGCAGTTGTCGTGGCCGACGGAACGGGCAACCTCGCGTCCACCCTCGGTTTCTCAGGAACGGCGGCCGTGGGTTCGGTCAGTGGCTCGTCCACGTTGGCCAGCATCGGCGTGACGGCGGGTGGAACGTTGACGATCGCCACGGCTGCCACGGCTGCCGCTGGTTCGAACACCCTGGGTGACCTCGGGACAGTCGGCGGAACCCTGTCGTTCACCGCCCAGGTGGCGGCGGGAACAGCCACCACCACATCGACACTCGCCGAACTCGGGGTCTCGGCCGGCGGGACCCTGACCCTTGCATTCGATGATGGAACCGGCGCCGAGACCAGGTCAGTCGCCGTGACCTACGCCACCGGTGACACCTTGGGCGCCCTGGCAACGCGGATTGACACTGCAGTCAACGAGGCGTCGGCACTGCTTGCGTCCGGGACGACTGCGGGAGGCATGGCCGTTATTGTCGGCGGCCTGACGACGGCGGGAACGGCGACCCTTCAAGACCTCGGTGTAGCGGGAAGCGGCACCGTGACCATCGGGTTTGACGACGGGACCGGCATCGAGACACGGTCGGTTGCCGTCTCGTACACCGATACCGACACGATCACTTCCCTGAAATCCCTGATCAACACCGCAATCACCACCGCGGCATCAATGCAGTCGGGTGGAGCCGGGATCGGGTTTACCTACACAATGGGGGGCTCAGGGTCTGGCGCAAACTCAATCACCCTCGCGAACGCCACCACCACCACCTACGCGGCGGGCGTCTTCACCATCGACCTCGGTGCCGGCACCCCGTTCATCACGGATATCAGCGACTCCGGAGCCACGACAAGTGGGCTGCTCGCGGCGCTCAATCTCGCTCCAATCACCGGCGCGGTCAGTGGCACGAGCGCGGCCAGTTCCGCAGCCGTGACAAAGGTCACCACTGCAATATCACTATCCTCCGCCTCCACCGCATTCTCGGCCGGATCGATGAGCATCGACGTCGGAAGCAGCGGCGCGCGGTTGACCACGCTCAGTGACAGCGGCATCGCACTCGCAGCCCTGAACCTGTCCGCACTCACGAGTGGTTCTGGCACATCAACCGCCTCATCAGGGACGGTCAGCACCGCCATCCAGTCCGAAACCGTCACCGTGAGCTACACCACGGCGGACACCCTTACCGGGCTGGCGACGAACATCCAGTCCGCATTGCAAGCCGCAGGCGCCGTCGGGGACAGCACGCTTGCCACCGGCACCTTGACAAATGCGACCGCGTCATTCGGTTCCGGTGTACTCGCCATCGACGCTGACGGGTCAGGTGTGTCCTCAGTCACCTTCTCGGCCATCGCCGAAACCGGATCCGGAACCGCCAGGACAGTGCTCGGCGGTCTTGCAACCGGGGCGCAGACCACCTCGACAAACTCGATCTCGCCCGCCGCCACCGAGAACGTGGCAGTGAACTTCGCCACGACTGACACCCTGACCAGCCTGGCAACGACCATCCAGACTGCACTGCGTGGTTCCGGCGCGGTTGGAAGCAGCCTTATCGGTTCGCTCACGGGAGCCGCCAACGCCGATTTCGGAACAACGGCGGCCTCGACGTTCACCATCGCCGTAACGGATCCGGATGTCTCCATCTCAGGACTTACCGAAACCGGCGGCGGCCTGATCGCCGCTCTCGGCCTGACTGGCCTGAGTGGTGCGTCCGTCGCATCGGCGTCAGCCCTGACATCAACCACGTACACCTTGACGTCGAGCGCCATCGCTTCGGGGATCACCTCGCTCTCATCGGGAACGGGAAGCACGCTCAACATCTCGACCCGGGCGGCCGCTTCGGCCTCCATTGCCACCGTTGATGAGGCGATCAACCAGGTCAGTTCCCTCCGCGCCAACCTTGGTGCGGCGCAGAACCGATTGGAGAGCACGATCAGGTCCCTTGGCGTGGCATCAGAGAACTCTTCAGCGGCCAACAGCCGCATCGCTGATGCCGACATTGCCGCCAGCATGAGCGAGCTGGTGCGTTCGCAAATCCTGCAACAGGCCGGAGTCTCGGTCTTGGCGCAGGCGAACCAGGCACCGTCCCTCGTGTTGCAGTTGCTCAGGTAGTCGCTTTTGAACAGCCTTCACCCGGCGCCGGTTTAGCTTCGGCGCGCATGCACCTTCATATTTATATACAGACCTCCAGAGGCACGGAAGCAGGGTCTTTCGTGCCAAAGCGCTCGCATCGTTTGATCCGAGCAATGCGCACGGAAGGGTCTCAACCCGACAGTGGCGGACTTGAATTCGGGAATTTCCGGAAGGAGTTTCCCGGGAGTATTGTCCGTTAACTACGGAGCCCTTCAGACCGTGCCGATAGTAATCCGTAAGGGGGAAGTAGGGTCCAAACCACTCCGGATGAGCCAGATGCGTGTCTGCCAATACGCATCACCTAGGACACCGGGGATCGCATGAGGGACCCGCCACGACCAGCTTGGTCGTGACAGCCGCGGAATACAACACCTGGACGGCGGAATCCACGCCACGCCAGAGGTCTCGCAATACGCGCGCACGGTGCTGACGCCGGGCGGTGCACTGCCATGCATCGTTCACGGTGGCCGGTTCCGTGGCGAATGCCAGGCCCACGGCATGGTGGAACGTCATATCCCGGCAACTGCATTGCCCCTGGGCTGCCGCGTGGGTAGGTCAAGACCCATGCCTTACAGCACAGCCACCGCAATGCTGGAAACCGGGGGCGACCTGTGGTCTCCAATTCCCAGGCAGGATGGGTTGTATCCGCTCACATGGATTTGTTCCGAAGCCGGCGACGTTGGAATACGGCGTATCCGTGCTACGGACGGACAGACCGCGATAGGGAGATCAACCAGCCATGGCACTTCGCATCAACTACAACCTCGCATCGTCGAGTGCGCAACGCGGACTGGCAGCCAGCCAGGAGGTATACGCGCAGCAAGCGGAACAGTTGTCGTCAGGACTCCGGATCAACCGGGCCTCGGACGACGCCGCCGGCATGGCGGTCAGCGAGAAGCTCAAGAACCAGGTGCGTGGGCTCAACCAGGCTCAGCGCAACGCCCAGGATGGGATCAGTCTCATTCAGACGGCGGAAGGCGGCATGGGCGAGATCCACAGCTTGCTGGCGCGGATGCGTGAGCTGGCGGTGCAGGCGGCGAACGACACGTTGACAACGTCCGACCGGGCGAACCTCAATGCGGAGTTCACCCAGCTCATGACCGAGATCACGCGCGTGTCGAATGCGGTGACGTTCAACGGGACCTACCTTTTGAACAACGCCTCGACGAATGTCACCCTGCAACTCGGTGCCAACAGCACGGCAGCGACGAACCAGTTGTCATTCGCCCTGACGGACAACACCGCCGCGGGAACGGGCATCGCCCTGACGTCAAATGTTGTGACGTCGGCGGCAAATGCAACGCTTGCGATTACCCAACTCGACACCGCGATCGGGACGGTCAGCACCAACCGCGCTAACCTTGGCGCCCTCCAGAGTCGTCTGGAAAGCGCCTCACGTTCACTCGCCGTCGCCGCCGAGAACACAGCTGCTGCCAACAGCCGCGTTGCCGACGCCGACATTGCTTCAAGCATGAGCGAACTCGTGCGTGCCCAGATTCTCCAGCAAGCGGGGATATCCGTCCTCGCCCAGGCGAACCAGGCACCCGCGATGATCATCGACCTGCTGAAGTAGCGAGGCACCCGGGACGGTGGCTCGCCCCGGGAACGCAGACCACCCAAGGAAACATGGCATCGGATGCAGGCCTGCCACCAGCACCGAGGCCAATCGCGATAGGGAGATCACACCATGGCGCTTCGAATCAACTACAACCTCGCATCGTCCTCAGCCCAGCGTGGGTTGGGCGCAAGCCAGGACGCGTACGCCAAGCAGGCGAACCGTCTCTCCACCGGCCTGCGCATCAACTCCGCATCCGACGATGCCGCCGGCATGGCGGTCAGCGAGAAGCTCAAGAACCAGGTCCGTGGCCTCAACCAGGCCCAGCGCAACGCCCAGGACGGCATCAGCCTCATCCAGACCGCCGAGGGTGCGCTCACCGAGACCCACTCACTCCTCGCCCGCATGCGTGAGCTCGCCGTCCAGTCGTCCAACGACACCCTTTCCGCGAGTGATCGTGCCAACCTCCAGGTCGAGTTCACCGCCCTCTACG
>BJHB01000213.1:0-5842 GCA_014191415.1 Chloroflexota bacterium | reverse complement strand
CCGGCGGATTGCCGCCGGGGCGCCCCAGATGCGCGGCATGTGCGCTGAACCACCGATGTCGATTGCCCATCGATGAATGCAACGAGGCCGGAACCGATTTTGGATGTGACGGATCCAGCACCAACGGCTGGTTCGAGGGATGTGGCAGCCGTGTCGTTAGCAGGCATTGTCAAACGGTTTGGGGATGTCGTCGCGAGTGATGGTGCTGACTTCGAGGCCGGGCCTGGAGAGATTCACGCCCTTCTTGGTGAGAACGGTGCGGGCAAGACCAGTCTCATGAATGTCCTGGCGGGGGTGTATCGCCCAGACTCTGGTTCCATCCGGATTGATGGACACTCTGTGTCAGTCGGTTCTCCGCAGGCGGCTAAGCGACTGGGCATCGGCATGGTCCATCAGGAGCAACGGCTCGTCACCAGGTTCACCGCGCCGGAGAACATTTCGCTCGGCCACCGCTTTCCGGTGTGGTTGACGTTGCGTCGCCGGTTCCGAGACCTTGCAGGCCGGCTGTCGGCCGAATTCGGGCTGCCAATTGATGCCGAGACCCCGATTTGGGCAATGCCCCTGGGTCGGCGCCAGCGCGTTGAGGTGGTGAAGCTCCTGCACCATGGTGCGCGGATCATCATCCTTGATGAGCCAACCGCCAATCTCGCGCCAACCGAGGTAGAAACCTTCTTTGGTGCCTTGCGCGGACTTGTAAGCGAAGGACGCACCGTCATTTTCATCACTCACAAGTTGGACGAGGTCCTGCGCTTCACGGATCGCGTGACAGTCATGCGTGGAGGGCGTGCATTCCGGACCCTGGCGACGCGCGATGCAAGCCGGGAAGTCCTGAACCGTCTGATGGTAGGGGAATCCGTCTCTGTCAGTCCGCGGGAAGGCTCGGAACCTCAATCCCGCATTGCGACGGCTCATGATCTCTATGGTGGAGATGTCCGTACCAGGGCTGTGGTGGCTCCGGGCGACGTGGTTCTGAAACTCGACCGTGTTTCCGTAAGTGACCCCAGTCAGCCGGTAAACCTCACCGATGCGACACTTTCGGTACGGTCTGGCGAAGTCCTGGGCGTGGCGGGGGTCGCTGGCAACGGCCAGACCCAGCTTGTCGAAGCAATAACCGGTCTTGTGAAGACTGCGTCTGGAAGGATCCAGATCGGCGTCCGAGATCTGCGAGGTCTTTCGATACGTCAGATTTCGGATCTTGGCGTCGCTTACGTGCCCGAGGACCGGAGAGAGGTAGGGCTCGTCCTCAGCCAGACGGTGGCGACAAACCTCGCACTCCGCCGTTACGACCGCCGACCATTGAACAGGTTTGGATTTGTTGACCGCGGGCGGATACGGCGTGATGCTATCGAACTGATTGACCGGTATGGAATCCGGCCTGCGGACCCCGACGTGGTGGTAGGCCGATTGTCCGGGGGGAACCAGCAACGCGTCATCATTGCGCGTGAGTTTGCGGGGGCGCCCCGGCTGATCATCGTCGACAACTTCACGCGTGGTCTTGACCCGAGGTCGACTCGACAGTTCACCGATGAACTCTTCGCGCACCGCGACCGCGGAGCGGCGGTGATCTGGATCACCAGTGACTTGTCTGAGGCACTTGAGTGCGACCGAATTGCCGTCCTGAACCGGGGACGTGTTGCGGCCGTGCTCGACCGTGACGATGCGACGCGCGAGCGCGTTGGCTTGCTGATGTCGGAAGGGATTTCCTCTGGAACCCCGGATGAAGATCCTCTGTCCGGCCGGGCACGAGCCGTGACATCTAATGACGGAGCCGCACCCAAGGTGTCTTCATGATCGGTCGCTTTGCGGCGGGCACGCTCGCAGGAGTGGTCGCGCGCCGGACCCTCGCGTGGCTGATTGGCATGGGCGGCGCGCTTGCGATCTTCGCAGGATTCGTGGTCTTCCTTGGGAAGGATCCCGTGGCCGTGATCATGGCAACGGTCAAGGGAGCTTTCGGCAGCCCATTGGGGATCAGCCGCACAATCGGACGCTCGATCCCGCTGTTGCTACTTTCTGCGGGCCTTATCCCGGCATTCCGCGCCAGGTTTTGGAATATCGGGCTGAATGGGTGCATGCTCATGGGTGCAGTCGGGGCGACTGGCGTAGCGCTCTACGTACCCACCGGTTCGTCTGAATTGACCGGTTTGCTTATGTTCGTCGGTGCAGTTGTGTGTGGTGCTGTCTGGGCGCTTATCCCAGGATTACTACGGCTGCAGTTCCAGACGCCTGAGATCATCGTCAGCTTGCTTTTGAATTACGTCGCGCAACGCATTGTGGACTTCCTTGTGTTCAGTGCGTGGAAGAACCCTGCTGGGCGAGGGTTCCCCGGGACCGCCAACTTCGAGCAGTCGCTGTGGCTGTCCCGGTGGGACGTCACGAAACTCGTCTTGCCGTCGTGGCTTCCATTGCCGGATGGTTGGGGGCCACCATTGCAGGTGTGGATGCGTGGACTTGGAAACAGCAACATTCACACTGGCCTTGCAGTTGCAGTCATTGGGGTAATTGCCATCTGGCTGATGATGAACCGAACCATCTGGGGATTGCGGATTGACATCGCCGGTCAGGGTGCGCGGGCGTCGCGTTACCTCGGGCTGTCGACCGGTTGGGTGATCGTGCTCGTTTCAGTAATCGGTGGCGGGTTTGCGGGTATTGCTGGATGGAGTGAAGTGGCAGGTCTCAATCACCGCCTGGAAGCTGGCATCTCGCAGGAACTCGGCTACACCGCCATTTTGGTGGTTGCGCTCGGAGCGTTGCGTCCCGGGTTGACTGCAGGCGCATCGGTGATCGTCGCGGGACTTCTCATTGGCGGATCACAATTGCAAGTGCAATTCAGTCTGCCTGTTGCCATGGCTGGTGTCCTGCTTTGGGCGATCCTCTACGGGGTCATGAACGCTCAGAACCTTGCCGAACGATGGGCACGCCCGGGATTCCGCACGCCGGCAGTGCCTGCTGCGCCTCATCCCCGAATTCCCGGCGTCGCGGCCGTGGTAGCGGAAAAGGACTGACCGACCGATGGACGTTGCGTCACTGAGTGCCTTCTTGGCTGTGGTCGTCAGTTCCGGCGCGGTGCTCTTGCCCGCGACCCTTGGTGCCATTGTCACTGAGCTTTCCGGTGCAACCAACCTGGGCGTGGAAGGAATCATGCTTTTCGGTGCAATGGTTGCGTATGGAACAGCGTTCACGACCGGCGATGCGGTCCTGGGGGTGATTGCGGGTTCGCTTGCCGGTGGCCTGTTGTCACTCACCCATGCAATCCCCGTTGTTTATGGACGTCTGTCTCAGGAACGCCAACTTGTGCTTGGCCTGATCCTCGTCTACCTGGGCGATGCCATGAGCCGATTGCTGGGTACGCCGTACATTTCCAAGGCGTCGAAGGCGCTCGATGTTCGATGGGTCATCCCCGGTCTCAGTGACCTGCCGGTCGTTGGCGAGGTACTTTTCCGCCAGTACGGGCTTGTCTACTGGGCCTACGCACTGGCCGCTGTCCTGACATTTGTCCTCTACAAGACCCGTTTGGGCTTGCACCTTCGGGCGACTGGGGAGGATCCGGCGGCGGCCGACGCCGCCGGCATCCGGGTCGACCTTTACCGGCTTGGGGCAATCTTTGCCGGGGGCGTCCTCATGGGATTTGCTGGTTCGGTGCTGTCACTTACCGTGGTTCGCACATGGACGGAAGGCATGACGCGCGGGCGCGGTTGGATCGCCCTTGGACTTGTCACTTTCGCAAACTGGAACCCGCTCTGGGCGATAGCGGGAACGCTGCTCTTCGGTGGGTTTGAGGCTGCCCAGTTCAGGCTCACCACGGATATCCCGGGCGCGCAGTACTTGCTTGGCATCCTCCCCTATCTTGCTCCGATCATTGCGCTCCCGATCGTCGGTCGCAGGTTGGCCAGGCGACGGGCAGGTGCGCCTGCTGGTCTCGGCCGTCCATACCTGCGGGAAGCGAGGGGCTGACCAAATCCTGACTGGGTTTTTAGTCGGTACGATCGTCCGACGTCACGTCATCGTCGTTGTCGACGACGCCGGCAACCACCGTTGCGGGTAGCGATACGGTGAACATGCTGCCGGCGTTCAGGCTGCTCTCGACAGCGAGTGTGCCCTCGTGGGCATCCGCAATCCAGCGGGCGATTGCAAGCCCGAGGCCGCTGCCGGTGGTGTGACGCGCACGGTCGGCACGATAGAACCGCTCAAAAACGTGAGGAAGGTCATCGGCACCGATCCCGACGCCGGTATCTATCACACTGATCTGGGCGGTAACCGTTGGTGGCGCTTGCCTTTGGTCGGGGCGCTGAATGGGTGGCAGTGAACGATCCGCCGAACCCCTCGGAGTTCCGTGCGTAACTGATCGGAGCGCCAGGCTCACCGATCCCCCGTCTGGCGTGTATTTGATCGCGTTATCCGCGAGTGCCAAAACCAGTTGGCGCAAAGCGTCAGGGTCGCCTTCGACCATCAGGTCACCATCGCCGGTGTAGGGCACAACCGACACCGTGAGACGTCCGGAGGCGAGTGTCCGCGCTTGAAAACCGACCGACTCCAGAAGGGGTCGCAACATGACCGGCTGCCTGACGATGGAAAGACCGGCGTCGGCGCGGGCCAACGTCAGCAGGTCCGTGACGAGGCGCGACATCCGGTCAGCTTCGCTGGAAATTTGCGTCACCATCTCGCGATTGTCTTCTTCAGTAACCCCGGCACCACGTGCCATCAGGTGGGCATTACCTCGGATGGTTGTCAGCGGAGTTCGAAGTTCGTGCGACGCGTCGGCAACAAATCGGCGCTGAGACTGGAGCATCGCCTCAAGTCGCGAATTGGCACGCTGCACCGCCGCGAATGAGTCTTGAAGTCTGTCAAGCATTGCGTTGAAGGTGGTGGCAAGGCGTCCAACTTCGGCTGCACTTTCGCTCACATGGTCGGAAAGGCGCCGATTGAAGTCCTGATCGGCACCGATTGATCCGGCTTCCCGCGCCAGGTCGTCAATTGGGCGGAGTGCGCCTCGCGCAACCACCCAGGCGAGGATGGCGCACACGATGAGGACAATCCCACCAACGCCGATAAGAACGATCTGAAGACCACCAAGAACCAATTCCGTTGGACCAAGCGGACGGGCGACGAGCAGTACGCCCAAGGTGTCGCCTCGCCAGACGAGTGGGGCCGCGTGGACACGGAGTTGCACCTGTTCGACCGTCACCGTCTCGAAGAAGACCTGGCCACGTTGTGCGGCGGCCTGTGCTCCGCGTGACACCTCAAGCGTGACCCGACCGAGAGACGCGGAACGAACGATGGTTCCGTCAAAGCCCGTCACCTGAACTACCGCACCGCCGGCGGCTATCGCGTCGACATCCGGCAACTGTATCGAGAGGCCGTCCGGAGAGGCGTTTACCGTGATCGAAGCGATGACGACCCGCGCGCGGTCGGCAAGTGCCCGATCAACCTCCAGGCTCAGGGTTCTGTCAAGCGTCAGATAGACCAGCGCCCCCGACAGGATGAGGCCGGTGGCGAGGAGCGCGGTGGCGACGGCGGTCAGGCGAAGGCGAAGTGTTGGTCCGTACCGGGCGGGTCGTCCACTCGCGTTCACGGTGTTGGTTCGCGCAGGACGTAGCCGACGCCTCGCACAGTGTGGATCAGCCGCGGAAGGCGCGTTCCTCCCGACCCCGGCATCGTCTCGAGCTTGCTGCGCAGGTAGCCGACATACACCTCCAGGACATGGGTGTCAGCATCGAAAGTAATGCTCCAAACGGCCTCCAACAAGCGTTCGCGGGTCAGCACTATCCGCGCATTCCGAATGAAGTAGGTAAGAAGCTCATACTCCTTGGTGGTTAGTTGCACGTCCCGTGTGCCCCGTCGCACC
>BJHB01000212.1:0-5849 GCA_014191415.1 Chloroflexota bacterium | reverse complement strand
GATCGCGCCAGTCTCAGGTTCTAACTGGTAGGTCGTGGCAGACGGAGGGACAGTTACCCACAACTTGCCATCGATCCACTCGAGACCGTGTGCACCACTCTTCTCAGACGCACCTGGTGTCGGCAATCGTCGCAGTTCCTGTCCGTCCGCCGAGTACCGGAAGAGTTCAATTGGCGGAAACGTTGATGCAATCCAGAGAGCTTCCCCATCCCATGTGATGCCACTTGAGTGGCTCGTGACGGTAGGAAACTGCTTGATGGCGTGTCCGGTCGCAGGATCAAGCAAATAGCACTCCAGATCGTGTTGGTCAATGACCCAGATGCCCGCTGATGTGGACTGCATACCATTCGGCTGGGGCCCTGGTGTGTACCAGCGGAATTGAGCGTGTATTGTCTCGTCTCGTACGGTCACGTCTTTTTTTCCTTCCATTATGTCTCGATACATCGAGCTACGGTTCTGGTCCCGACAGGTCAGACTCAAGACGCGTTACCATGCCGACCGGTGCTGACTGAGGTTGCCGACCTTATCCAAACACTCACCCGTAGCCGGAGTTCCCGACGCTTCCATGCTACCCGGCACCAACGCACGGTGAACACAAACGATCTCCCAGGAAAGTTAACTACGAGATGAGCGCCAACATACACCAGTGGTCTGGAGAATCGGTGTACGTCCTTTCCGACGACACCGGCGCAACCGCCCACGTGATCCCGGATGTCGGGGCAAACTGCATTGCGTTCTCAACACCTGTGGGTGCCACGCGCGCTCATCTGCTCTCCACGCCGGCATCCAGCGAAGTGCTTCGGGGGCGACCGACCTTCTGTGGCTACCCAATCTTGTCGCCCTATCCCGGGAGGCACGCCACGCCCTTCTCGTGGGATGGGGCGACCTACAACGTAGAGACTGTTGAGCGCCCCGGTGTCATGCTCCATGGCTTTGCCGCTCGCGCAAAGTGGGAAGTGGTGGATGCAAGTTCCGACACGCTGGTGTGCGTCCTCAACTCTGAAACCGTGCCGGATCGCGGCCTCTCGTGGCCATTCCCCTTCACCTTGGTCGCAACACATCGCGTGGCCTCAGGTGCGCATTCCCTCGTGCTGGAACTCACCAATCGTAGTGACTGTGAAATCCCGCACCTTCTTGGGCTCCACCCATATTTCCCACTGCGGTTCACCGCACACGACGCGTCCGAACGCGACCTTCCCACGGCATCAGACCTGGCTGGACCTGATGGAATAGGCACGCGTGAAACCTGTCATCCATGGGTTCATGCCGATGACTGGTGGGAAATGATCGCCGGACTTGGAACCGGCCGAGTGGAGGACTTCACATCGGATGCTGGCGCGCAGACCGACTTGCGCCACCCAAGGTCCGTTGCCGAACTCGAACGCACTCTCGCATGGTCTGGTGCACCAGGCGTCATCCCGCCCGGCACGGCCCCGAGACTGCCAGTCCTCCTCTACGGTGACCGCAGCGCCCTGTCAGGTGCGCGCGAAGGTCGTGCCCCTTGGGCGGCAGGTGGCATCACGAGCGGGGTCGATGACCTTGCTTCAGGGGTCCGCGCAACGCTTGCCACAAGCGCCGGCTTCCCCGCGAACGCGCTCTTTTGCCCGCCCGGTTTCCCCTTCATTTCGCTGGAACCCAGATCAGCCATGTCCAATGCGCTCGGACTACATAGCAGCCACCCAAACCTTGATACCGGGATATTCCGGCTCGCACCGGGCGAAACCTGGCGGGCGTGGGCACACCTCTCTGCCTCCGCCCTATGATGGCGCGGTCGATTACCCCTCGAACGGACAACCGATCCGTCAAATTACCCTGCAAAGGAGCATGAACAATGACCACCCGAGACTCAGACGAGCAGATTGCGAGTAACTTGAAGCATGGTTCGGTCGCAACCCTGACCCACTGGCTCAACACGCGTGGATACCGGAATGCCTTCATCGGCGGGCTGCTTTCAGTCAATCCAGGCATTCGCATGGCCGGACCAGCGCGCACGATCCGGTTCGTCCCTGCGCGCCCCGACCTGGCCGAGATGTGGCCCGATCGCGAAACCAACCCGCACCGCAAGTGTGTTGAACACATCGGTGCCGGGGAAGTCCTCGTGGTTGATGCGGGGGGCAACGCAGAAGGTGGCGTCTTTGGCGACATCATGACCGCGCGCCTTCGTGGTCGCAGCGCCGCCGGCCTTGTGGTCGATGGAAGCCTGCGCGACATTTGGCAAATTCGCCAGATCGACTTGCCGGTATACGCCAAGCACACGAATGCTGCCGCAATTCAGCGAGCCGTGGTGGCAGTCGAAATGGACGGGATCATCAACTGCGGTGGTGTTGCTGTTCGCCCAGGTGACTGGATCGCAGGCGACCCCGACGGCGTCGTCGTGATCCCGGCGGTGCACGTCGCCGAGGCCGCGGCGTACGCGGCCGAACACGAAGACCTTGAAATCTTCCTTAGGGAACAGGTCCTTGCAGGCGCATCGCTTGCCGACGCCTATCCCCCGAACGACGCCATCAAGGCTCTCTATACCGCACAGACTGGCCGTCCGGCGCACTGATCCATCAGGTCGTGGCGTGGCCTCTGACAGCGAATTGGCCACGCCTGGAGGTGCCTATGGCCGACGATGACGTCGAACTCTACGCACGAACCTACACGACGCTGTTGCGGAGCCGGGGTGCGGTGCGCGTCCAAGCGTTTGTGCCGGCACACACCCGAATGGGTTCAAGCCTCCATGCCTTGGCAGATTCACCACTTCCGGATGCCGGCGCGTTCATCTACGCGATGCAACGGCTTCCGGAGTGCATCGCGCGAGTCGAGCGCGTTGTCCTCGGCCAAGAAGGCGACCAATTCCGGGCGGTCCTTGGCGACGAAGTTGACAAGTGGTTGCGCGTCGAGGCGCCCGCACGACGCCGCGCGTGGCGATGGGACGGAACAGAAACCCTGACCGTCCACGTTTCCTCTCCATCAGACCTGGACGATGTCCTTCCGTGCCTCGTGGCCTACCAGGCCGAGTGGAACAAGCTGCACACCGCCCTGCACGTCCACCAGAGAAACCATCATGTGGCTAGGATCCTCTCCAGTACCGACCGCGACAACGGCGTCGGCATCGCCTTCTCGTTGCAAGAACTTGGCAGAGTGATGCACGTCGAGGCCGACGACTGGGGTAGGCTTGCGTCCATCTTGGGAGATGGGTTCGTTGCCTGGCTCAACCTTGTGGCGAAGGCCGAGAAAGACATCACCGTCCGCCTGTTGGGTGGATTTGACGTTGCCTACACACGGCTGGTACGCCGATGGTGGAACCCCGTTGGGGAGGTGCTCTCGCAGCGTGGCATCGAAGGGCGTCCCCTCTACTTCGTCTCCTCGAACCTTCACGCAATTGTCAACCTGCTCTCAGGTTATGTGAAGCGTCGCCAACATACGCTTAAGGACTTCGTCGACCAGACAAGCTCGGACGTTGACGGCCAATCCGAGCTTGCCGAACTCCGAAGCCTCAGGGGGCGTTCCAACGCTGAGAACATCCTTTACTACGCTTCTCGACTTTGGCACCGTGCAGACCGCAGCCCGGAAATTCGCGAAGTGCGACGTCTTGAGGAGGCGTCCAGAGGAATCACGCAAGTCGACGCAACCGGGGGCTTCGATGTTGGCGCACAGGTGATCGAACTGAACCGAATTAGGTCCGATGATCTGGACCCCCGCCTCGCGAGGTTTGCGTCAGTTCTCGAACGCTCCGACGCCATTGTCCTGAATGTCGACTATCCCCTCGGGCTCGCGTCGTATCACATCGTTCGGGAGGTTGCGACCGTCACTCCGGACCTCCGCGCAATCTACGCCGTCGGGAAGGCCGCGACGCTCAACGCAGCAGTCGGTGACGTGATGTTGTCCGAAATGGTGTTCGATGAACACTCCAGGAATACCTACGCATTTCCCAACGCGTTTACAGCGGCCAACCTAGCAACGTTCCTTGAACGTGGGTCCGCCCTAGATAACCAGACGGCCGTCACTGTTCGAGGTACTTTTCTCCAGAACTTCGCGTCGCTTGAGCGCTATTACCGTGACCGCCACACCGTCGTGGAAATGGAAGCCGGACCAATACTTTCGGCAGTCTTTGAGGCAACGCGCCCACATCGGCATCCAACCGGTGAGCGCGTCTACTTCAGGGAACTGCCGTTCGACTTCGGCATCATCCACTATGCCTCTGATACGCCGTACACTCAGGCTCGGACACTTGGGAGCCGAGGGCTATCTGTTGAAGGCGTCGATGCAACCTATGCGTCCGCACTGGCGGTGGTCACCAGGATCCTTAGCGTCGAAGCACAGCGCCTCGGGTTGACCATTGATCCTGCACACCAACTCTGGCGCTGAGGGAACAGGGATCCGGGTGGACGACTGGATACGGATGTATGCGTCTGTCAATCCCGGAAAACCAGATTAGGCGTCCCGGAACCGACGGCCATCACGACACATGACCCGACAGGGAACTGGAGACTTGCGTGACGAGTTCTGACGGCGCTACCAAATCCGCGGGACAAGAAATGCACGGTGTCACTGACAGAGCCCCGGGTGGACCAACGCCAAGTCCGGTCCGAACAACGCCGCACGTTGAAGGCCACGATGCCTCACGTGTGGAGGCGCCAGGAAGTCGTGCTGACCGGTTCCTCAATGCCCAGGTGAGCGTCCTTCACTTCCATGAGCGGGTACTCGAGGAAGCGAGAGATGACTCCCACCCCCTGCTCGAACGCGTGAAGTTTCTTGCGATTTCCCACGCAAACCTTGATGAGTTCTTTGAGGTTCATGTGTCCGGGCTACGGAACCAGCGTGAGGGAACCCTCATCGGCACCGCCGGCCTCTTGCCCGACGGTCGGACACCGTCCGAGGCATTGACGATGGTCGAGCGCGTGGTTCGCCCGATACTCGAGGCACAGGATGAATGCTGGGTCCATCTCCGCAGGCTCCTCAGCGATAACGGAATTCATGTCCTGGAGACCCAGGCGCTGACACCTGAGCAGCGGACTTACACCCGTGACTATTTCGAACGCGAGGTATTTCCGGTCCTGACCCCGCTCGCCGTGGACCCGGGCCATCCATTCCCGCACATATCCCATTTGAGCCTGAACTTGGCGGTTGTCCTGGATCACCCCGAGGCCGGAGAACGGTTCGCACGGCTGAAGATCCCGCAAAACCTGCCCAGACTCGTGCAACTTCCTCCGGTCAATCAGGACCCGGAAAGCCCGGACCCGACCGTTCATCCACCGGTCTCATTCGTCTGGCTGGAGACGCTCATTGCTGAGCACCTCGATCTCCTGTTTCCGGGAGTCCCGGTTCGAGCAAGCTACGCCTTTCGTGTGACGCGCGACGCCGACCAGGCGATCCAGGAACACGACTCCATTGACCTTCTCGCCAGTGTGCAGGAAAGCCTTCGCGAGCGCGCCTGGGGCGTCGTCGTTCGGGTTGAAGCCGAACATGACATGCCCGTCAGTCTCCGCACCCGACTGCTGGAGGAACTCGAAGCGAGCGACGCAATCACCGATGCCCGAAGCGCACCGTTGGGGCGCCGAGACCTGATGGCACTTGCTTCGGTTGATCGCCCCGACCTCAAGTATCCTCCGTTTGTCCCACGCATCCCGCCGTCTCTTGCGCCTGGGGAGGACATCTTCGCGGCAATCAAGCGTCGCGACATCCTTCTCCACCACCCGTTCGATTCTTTCGCGCCGGTCGTCCAATTCATCGAAGCCGCCGCGGCGGACCCAGATGTTCTGGCAATCAAGCAGACGCTGTACCGGGTTGGAAAGAATTCCCCCATCGTCCAGGCACTTGTCCGGGCGCGCCAGAACGACAAGCAGGTCGCCGTACTGGTCGAA
>BJHB01000211.1:0-5862 GCA_014191415.1 Chloroflexota bacterium | reverse complement strand
TATGGGCTCACCGATGAGCGTCTCCGTGAAAAGGTGCAGCAACTCGAAGCTTTACAACGCGTGTCGGCTTCGCTTGTGTCGAGCCTTGATCTCTCAGAGGTGCTCGCGCAGATGGCGCGACAGGCGGCCCTGATCACGAACACCGACATGTCCGGGATCTTTCAACTCGACGACGCGACGAACCGGTTGAGTTTGGTGGCGTCGTACAACCTATCTGAGACCTATGCGGACATTGCGGTCCCTGTCGGTGAGGGAGCAATCGGCCTGGCAGTTGCGGAACGCATCCCGATCGTCATTTTTGACGCTCAGGAGGACCCGCGGCTTCAGGCGCCGTCCGTGGCCCGATGGGTCATCGAGGAGGGTTACCGCTCGATGTTTTCGGTACCGCTGATCAGCCGGGACCGTGTCCTAGGCGGTGTATCGGTCTACACGAGACAACGAAGAGAATTCTCGTTGGACCAGATTCACATGCTCTGTACCTTTGCGAACGATGCCGCGATTGCGATCGACAACGCCCGTCTGTACGAACAGACCCGGCAAGCGCTTGCGATGAAGAGTGTCCTCCTGCAGGAGTTGCATCATCGGGTGAAGAACAACCTGCAGATGATGGGAAGCCTGTTGAGGCTACAGATGCGCCGGACGCGGAATGCCGAGGCGCGCAAGACGCTTGCGGTAACCCATTCACAGATCGAGAGCCTGGGTGCGGCCCACGACTTGCTTTCCCAAGACACCGGAGCTTCGGGTACGAGCATGGGGCGCGCGACCGTGGCAGAGATTGCGCGCCGCGTTGCAGACATCGCGGTGGCTGACCTTTTGCCCCGGGACAAACGGATCACCATTGACACGGCAGACGCACAAGTAGACGTGGGCAGCCAGCGCGCCACGCTCATCGCACTTGTGCTGAATGAACTGCTGTGCAATGCCATTTTGCATGGCCTGGAGGACCGGGATACCGGCCATGTCCGAGTAAGCGCAAAGCGAGTTGTGGACCGCCCCAACGACGAAAATGTTTCGATGGAGCCAGACGGCAGCGACTCGGCTACGGTCGCGCCGATTGAGCATGTTCAGATTGAAGTCGTGGATGACGGGGCGGGTCTCCCGCCTGGTTTCGTGCTTGAGCGCGATGCCGGGCTTGGACTGACCATTGTCCAGCGCTTGGTGATCGAACAGTTGCGCGGGGCGCTCACGTTCGAGTCGATCCCTGTCGGCGAGAGCGGTGCCACGGGAACGTGCGCGCGTCTCTGGCTGCCGGTAGCGTGATCGCACAGTACCTGCGACCACGCACTTGCGCTTGATCTCTCGGTGTTACGCCGCAAGGAAGGGATGTAACAGGTCGCGCGCCATAAGGAACGCTCCGAGTACCGAAACATCGTCTCCGAGAGGTGTGACGCGAAGGCTCCGTGGCCTTGTCACGAGCAACGCCGCTTCCTCATCCACCCGAGCGCGCACTCCGGGCAACAGGTACCGGTGCCTCGCCTGGGCCACCGAGCCTATGAAACTTATGGCTTCCAGTGGCTGCCCAAGGAGACAGAGGCCAACAACCAGGTCTCCGAGGCGCCGGCCGCATTCAGTCCAGAACTCGTGGTCGTCCGGGATCTCCCTCGCCGTGACGCCATGGAAATCCGGGTGGCGTTCCCGGTACCGGAGCGGCAGCGCCCAACCCCCGAGATAACTTTCATAGCAACCCCGATGTGGTCGGCCCCGGCACTCGGGGCCGCCGAACTGCGAAACGCTATGTCCAAGTTCGGTTGGTTGCTGGATGCCGTCATGAAGGAGCGCGACCCCGACACCGTGCGAAAGGGTGATTAGCGCGCCATCGTTGCATGCAACGAGGGCACCGCGCCGCCGTTCGCCCTCGAGGGCTGCCTCAGCGTCATTGCATAATTCGACCTCGCAACCCAGGCGTGATCGGAGCAACTCCGCCAACCCGACGGTGCCACGCCAACCCTGACCAAGATTTGCCGCAGCCGTCACCGTTCCCAATTCACTGTTGACATGTCCCGGCGTTCCCACAACCACGAACTTGGGGTGGGGTTCAACGGTCAAGACAGAATCAATGATCGAATCAACGACTGGTTCGACGTCGCCTGGCATCAGCGAACCGACCCAGACGCGGTCTGGCGAGATGGACGCCGTCGCGCGGCAACCGACTCCACTGATATGCACACCGACCGCTCCTGGTGCCTGCACCCGGGTCTTCGCCGGTGGTGGGGGTGTCTCGGATGCCACCGCGACCGTTTCAGCAGATTGCGCGTCTGTCATGCCTTGTATTCTAATGGGAACGTCTCATTTGAATTGAATAGTTGGTCCCGACCGGACTGGCAAGGCCCGTTAGACCGGGGCCATGAGTTCACATCCCCTTTCCTTGGCCCGGTGGCAGGCGAGGGGGCCAATGGTCGGCGTGATTGTGGTGGCGGACAGGAGCAGGACAGCATGGTTCGGCGTATTGCCGTCTCGACGGGCGGTGGCGATTGCCCAGGATTGAACGCAGTCATTCGTGCGGTGGTTACCACGGCGATTGGTGACTACGGGATTGAGGTATTCGGGATAGAGACCGGCTTCGACGGCCTGATGGGTCGAGGAGGGGCGAGAGTGCGCCCGCTCACCCTAGATGTGGTGCGTGGGATCTTGCCGGAAGGGGGCACGATCCTTGGGACGAGCAATCGCGGCAGTCCATTCGCAATGCCTCGTGAAGGCGGAGGCACGGTTGACCGTTCACAGGAAATTGTTGACCGGTTGGACGAGCTTGGCATAGACACCGTTGTCTCGATCGGTGGCGACGGAAGCATGCGGATCGCGGCCCAACTTGGTGAACTCGGCGTAAAGGTCGTTGGGGTTCCAAAGACGATTGACAACGACCTGCTGGTCACAGACGTGACCTTCGGCTTCGACTCCGCGCTACAAGTTGCCACGGAAGCGATTGACCGCCTTCATTCGACGGCTGACAGTCATCACCGGGTGATGGTGGTTGAGGTCATGGGGCGGAATGCAGGGTGGATCGCGCTTCACGCCGGGATTGCCGGGGGTGCTGACATCATCCTTTTGCCAGAGGTTCCGTATCGGACTGAGGCGGTTGTCCAGGCACTGGTCAAGCGCGCCCGCACGGGCAGGAAGTCTTCGATTGTCGTCGTCGCCGAGGGTGCGGTCTCTGATGGGGGCGACGCGCTCTATCTGGACCGGCCCGCTTCGACGCATACCGTGGCGCGCCGGCTCGGCGGAGTTGGGAACCAGATTGCCGAGGACATTGCTGAAGCGTGCGGTGCGGACACTCGGGCCACGGTCCTTGGGCATGTGCAACGGGGTGGATCCCCTAGCCCGTTCGACCGGGTGCTTGGCACGAGGTTTGGTTGCGCCGCAGCACATCTCGTTGCGCGGGGCGGGCACGGCCGAATGGTCGCGCTCCGGGGCGCAGACGTCATCGACTGCGCAATTGTCGATGCGATTGCCGAGCCGAAACTCGTTGACCCTGAGGGTGAACTGGTGCGTGCCGCCAAGAGCGTAGGGGTGAGCTTCGGGACCTGATCGGGATGGCATCCGGCGCCACGTGGGTCGAACAGATACCTTGACGACCTGACTTGATTGCCTGACTTGATTGGATGTAAGGACGAACGCACGTGGTTGGACAAGAGCAACTTTTCATCCCGGTGATCCTCGGCAGCATTCGTGAAGGCAGGCGGAGCTTGCACGCGGCCTCGTACCTAGTGTCCCGTGTGATCGCTGCTGGGCATGCCAGCGAAGTGGTTGACCTCAAGGAATTGGGATTGCCCATGTATTCCGAGGAAGAGGGCGAGGAGCAGCACGCCGGGGTCCTTGCGCTCCGGTCTGTTCTGGGGCGTTCGGACGCCTCCATGTGGCTGAGCCCCGAGTACAACCACAGTTTCACTGGTGTCATCAAGAACGCCATCGATCACGTCGATACCGAGCTTCGGCGCAAACCGGTCGCGGCTTGCGGGCTGTCTGGTGCCCCGCATGGAGGAGTACGTGCCAGCGAAGGCCTGAAGGTGGTTCTGATCGAGATGCACGCCGTGCCAATCAGGGACTCCGTGCATTTCAGCGAAGCCCGCCACCTGTTCGGTGCAGACGGCGAGTTGCTCAAGCCCGAGTTTGAGCGACGTGTCGATCTCGTGGTGAATGAGCTGGTCTGGTACGCGCGGGCGCTCAAGTGGGGGCGAAACACCATCCCGGTTCCAGAGCGTTCCTAATGTCGGATTGATCCGCGCGTTGGGAGTTGCGGCTTCAGCGCGCCGGTGACAAGCCAGGTCTCGTGCCTGGAGCATCTCCGTTTTTCATCGTGGTTCACTCCCCAGCGATCCCGACCTGTGACATTCCCCAGCGGGAACCTGTGTAGGTCACGGCGCTGCGCCTTCGAGTCGAGGTTGCATGCAACTAACGAGGGCCATCCCCCCTCGCAGGCAACACTCACCCACGCGTCCAAAGCAGCTGATCGGGGGCCATGTGCCGGTCAGCGGTTGCTTGGAATGCTGTAGGATCGCAACGCAAGATTGCCATCCGTCAGACCTGATCAAGCCCACCGATGCAGTCTTACCTGACACCGCGTCCGCGAAGTGCAAAGAGACCGGCGCGCTTAGCGGTCGGGTCCAAGCAACGGCAAGGAGAACCCTCATGAAGATCACCGACATCAAGACCTTCCTCGTTGATGCAACCCCTGAAGGTGGATGGGGCGGTGGTGGTCGGAACTGGCTCTTTGTCAAGGTCGAGACCGACGAGGGGCTTGTCGGTTGGGGTGAGGCGTCGGGTTGGCCCAAAGTCATCGAGACTGCGGTACAGGATCTCAAGACCATTCTGATCGGGCTTGACCCTACCCGGATTGAGCTGATCTGGCAGAAGATGATGCTCGGCATGATGGGTCACGGCATGACTGGTGTCGTTGGCGCTGGCGCCATGACGGGCATCGAGGTTGCACTGTGGGACATCCTTGGCAAGAAACTCAACGCCCCGGTAGTTGATTTGCTGGGTGGGATGTGCCGCGAACGGGTCCGGGTGTATGCCCACGCCAGTGAACCGGAGCACGCCCAGAAGCTTGTTTCTGAGGGCTATACCGCGCTGAAGGCCGGGGGTCTCCGCCATCCGATCCGGACGATCAAGAGGCTCCGTGATGCGCTTTCCCCGGATATCGACCTCTGCATCGACGTGCACGGGCCACCTTGGCTGACATCACCGGAAGCTATCCGGATCGGGAACGAACTGGAAGAGTTCGACCTCATGTTCTATGAGGATCCGATCCCGCCGGAAAACATGGACGCCTTGAAGAAGGTTTCTGACGCGCTGAGTATCCCGGTGGCAGCGGGCGAACGGTCAAGCACCATCTACGGCTGCCGTGAGCTCGTGGAGCGCGAAATTGTGGACGTGCTTCAACCGGACATGGGGCGGGTGGGTGGCATCTCACAGATGAAGAAGATCTCGGCCCAGGCCGAAGCGCACCACATCATGATGGCGCCTCACGACGGGTCGAATGGGCCGCTGTGCGAAGCCGCCGCGGTCCACGTTATGGCGAGCATTCCCAATTTCATCATCCTGGAACATCGGGCGAACGACGTTCCGTGGAGGTATGAGATGTGCACCGAGCTGCCGGTCATCAATGGATTGATCGACGTTCCCCGCCGCCCCGGGCTCGGGGTGGAAATCAATGAGGCCGTGCTTCGACGTCATCCGGGTGTCTCCAATGTCGCGGTGGTCACGCCGTCAAACCTCGAGCGAATGTACGTCGAACCTCGGGCGAACCGGCGCGCACTCTTCGCCCGTGACTGACACGCCTCCGGTTTCAAGGGTGAGGCACCACCAGGTGTCCCGCCCTTGAAACCGTCGCCTATCGAAATCGTGCGTTCGCTCCGTCGATACCGT
>BJHB01000210.1:0-5884 GCA_014191415.1 Chloroflexota bacterium | reverse complement strand
CACCCATTTCAAGACCGCCACGCACCAGACACCCGAATTCGCCCAACGAGGCGAACCCGGGCAAAAGCGCGAGGTAGCCCTTGAACTCCGGGTCATTGCAGACGTCGGATTAGTGGGCTACCCGAACGCCGGGAAGTCATCCTTCCTTGCTGCAGTTTCCGCCGCCCGACCAAAAGTCGCGGCCTATCCGTTCACGACCCTTGAACCAAACCTTGGCGTAGTTGGGTTTGCCGACGACAGTTTCGTCCTGGCGGACATCCCCGGTCTCATCGAAGGTGCCAGCGATGGAGCCGGTCTCGGACTCCAGTTCCTTCGGCACATTGAACGCACCCGCCTTCTCCTCCATATCGTCGACGTCGCCGGCGTCGATGGTCGCGCCGACCCGATCGGCGACTTCCACAGGATCAACACGGAACTGCAACGATATTCGGAAGCGTTGGCGACGCGACCGCAGATTGTCCTCGCAAACAAGCTCGACCTTCCCGAGGCACAAGAGGCATGGCCCGAGTTCCGCGCTGAGATGGCTTCCCTCGGAATTCCGGTCTTTCCCCTGTCAGCTGCCACGCGTGAAGGTGTCGACAACGTCCTGAGGGCGGTCATCATCCGCCTGAACGCAATGAACCAGGCCGAGGCAGACGCACGACAAGCCGACGTCGACAGTTTTGCCGTTGGTCCCGGCTTTGAACGCTATACCCCGGCCCCACGAGATCGGGCGCGCGACTTCCATGTCGAGAAGACCGACGATGGGTTCATCGTGTCAGGCGAACCTATTGATCGACTGGTGGCAATGATCGACGTCCACCTCATCGCCGGGCAGGCCTACCTAAAACAGCGTCTCCGCCAACTCGGCGTGATCGCATCCCTTGACGAACTCGGGATCAAGACTGGCGACACGGTCGTTCTGGGGTCTGAACGGATCAGATGGGGTCCGCCCGAACCGCCTCCGAAGCGTCGTTCGGCGTTGTCCCGGAAACTCGGCGTCCGCTGACCTGAAATCGACTACACAGGGTGATAGCCACCAATCCTTGGGCACACCGGCGATTCCACGCGACTAAGCGTCGATGGTCGGCAGCGGTCTGGCCCCGCTCGTCAGAACGCGCCCCGTCCCCGCAACACCACCGGAACCGTCCGCAACAGGATCACCACGTCAAGCCACGGTGAGTAGTTCTGTATGTAGTAGAGATCGTATTCGACGTTCTCGTGGAGGGGACGGTCACTGCGACCATTGATCTGCCACCATCCCGTCATGCCAGGGGGCGCAGCGAACCGCTTGCGCTGCCATGGTTCGTACTTGTCGACAATCCATGGCTGTTCCGGACGTGGCCCGACGAGGCTCATCTCTCCAACGAGAACATTGAAGAGGTTCGGGATTTCGTCGAGGGACCATCGACGCAGAAAACGACCCAAACGAGTCACGCGCGGGTCGTCACGTGTCTTGAGATGCTGCTGGTTTTCGGAACCGACCCGCATCGTCCTGAATTTCCACATGCGAAATTGACGACCATTCTCTCCCACCCTTGGCAATCCGACAAAAGCGGGGCCGGGATTATCCAGGGAGATCGCAACTCCAACAACGATGATTGCCGGACCAAGCAGCACGACGCCGATACCCGCGATAACCAGGTCGAAGAGACGCTTGACCACCCGATCCATGCCGGTAATTGCCGGGTCACGGATGCCAATCAGTGGCACCCCCCAGAAGTCCTCGATGCGGGCGCGAGCCGCAATCATGTTGAACCGTTCGGGCACAATGCGAACGCGCACCGGAAGCGGCAACAACGAAAGTGCCACGCGCACCGTCTGTTCATGTCGCTCAGGAGGCAGCGCGACAATCACCTCGTCAACGTGACGGTCGGCGACAACCGTTGCCGCATCGGAGGTCGGCCCAAGGATCGGATGACCGTCCACATCGGTTGCCTGGGTATCGTCGAGAAACCCTACGACCGCAAGCCCTGCCCATGGTCGCGATGACATCAACGATGCCACTTCACGTCCGGCCGGACCTGCGCCAACGATCAGGACACGGCTACCCGCGCGCCCTCCGGATGCGAGCCAAGTCATCAACAGTCGGGCAACCAACCGCAGATTGACCAGGACTATCAGATCAAGTCCAACGAAATAGGCCAGCAGCAACCGGGAGATGAAACGGAACTCGAAAACGTAGAAGAACCCCACAAGGGCCAGAGACGCCACGGCGATGCCTGGGACCACAACCCCGATCTCATCGATCAGCGACCGGGTCCGATGTGCGTCGTACGCGCCAAACGCCCGCAACGCAACCGGCCAAAGCACGATGACCGCGAGGTAGACCGGTGGCTTGATGAACCAGCCCTGAACCACCGCATCACCAACGGGCACCTCATGCCTCGCCCAGTCGGCAACGAATAGCGCAAGGCATGTCAGGACTGCATCAGTGACCAGGAGACCCGCTGACCACCAGTTGGTCACATGCCTCAACATCCGGTGTCGTCTCTCTGCCCCGTCCGGGGACGGACGCAAACTGCGCCCCACCCTCTATTGTCCATCAACGAGGGGTGAGGTTGTTCAGATGCATGCATCCGGCCAAGACCTTGCGCGTCTGAAGGGCGGTCACGGTCACCTATCGTCCATTAGACCCACTGTGAAGGACGTCACGGTATGTCTCCAATGTGTGGGAGACCATCTGCGCGATTGAAAATCGGTCTTCGACGTCCTGTTTTCCCGCCAGTCCAATCGCAACCCCGCGTTCGCGATCATCAAGGATCGAGAGCACGTGAGCGGCCAGAGCTTCGACATCTTCCACGGGCGCAAGGAGACCGGTCACCCCGTGCCGGACAACATCGCGGGTCCCAGTGACGTCTGTTGCTACCACCGGAACCTGCATTGCGAGGGCTTCAACAAGGACATACGGCAAACCCTCGAACCTGGACGTCAGGAGAAAGACGGTGGACGCCGACACAAGTTCCCGCGCATCCTCGCGATAGCCTAGGAAATCAATCCGCCCACCCAAACCGAGCCTCGTGGCCTCGGCCTTGACCATCTCCTGTTGGTCGCCACCCCATACCCACACGAACCTCACGTCGTCGCATGCCGCCGCAATCCTCGCCGCCACCCGCAGCCACGTCCCCGGATCTTTCTGGGGTGTCATACGCGCCACCGTCATCACGACCGGGGCATCTCCCCACCCCTCGCGGGCACGGACGTCGTCCCTGTGTTCCGGACCCGGCATCACCGAAGGATCGATGCCGTTCGGGATCGCCACTACCCGATCACGCGGCACGACGCCATGCTCGACCGCAACATCGGCCTCGGTCGGCGACACCGCGATCATCCGGTCGGTCACCAACCCAAGAAGGCGTTCGATCAAACGAAACATGTTCCGCCTGACAGCACTGCCAGCAAGGAATGCGAAACCATGAGGGGTGTAGACAACCTTCGGTCTCATGGAGCGAGGGACGATCTGGGCGGCTATTCGTGTGACCGCCCCACCGATCGACGAGTGGGCGTGGACAACGTCATACCGATGCCGACGCAGGAGGACGGCCAGGTGTCGTACGGCCACGAGGTTCGTCGGGGACCAGACGCCACGCTCCATCGGCAGCTCGATGACCGGAATTCCTGCACCAGAGGCGTCATCCCAGAACGATGTATCTCCATGAGACTCGTTTCGGATGCGCGGACAGGCAATGGAAACCTCGCACCCCAGCTTGTGCAAACCCGTCGCGAGTTCCAGAAGGTGGCGCTTGGTTCCTCCAATCGTGGCTTCCATCACCATCAAGACCCGGACCGGGGCCGGAACGTCCAGACCTGGCTGACGGGTCACATGCCACCCGAGACCAGTGACGCATCGAGGGCAGGTGTGGGTGGAATGTCCTCGGGGAAGATCGTGGCAGGGTTCATGATCCCGTGCGGATCGAGGGCACGCTTGATCTGGCGCATCGTGTCTAGCGCCGCACCGTGTTCGCGTGTCATGTAGGGGGCCCGCGCCGCGCCGACACCGTGTTCGCCCGTCACTGTCCCACCCAGGTCAAGGGCGAGGTGATGGATTGCATCGGTCAACGCAATGACGCGCCTGACATCATCCGGGTCGCGCCCGTTGACAAGTACCGCCGGATGCAGGCTTCCGCCCCCAATATGACCGTACGTGGCAACGGGAACGTCATACTTCGCACTCAGTTCCTGGATACCCCGCAATGTCTCGGGAATGCGCGACAACGGGACACAGATATCCTCGCCAGCGTACGCGCGGGTACTCCCGGGCCGAAGTGCCCCGACCGCCGCCCCAACGACCGATCGCGCTTCCCAAAGCTTGGCAATCCGTGGCTCCTGATCCGACCAATCCACCTCGGAAGCCAACGGGCGCACCGTCTCGGCAATCTGCTCCGCATCCCAACGGACGCCTGCCGGGTTCCCGTCGACCTCGAACAGGAGGAGTGCCTCGGCTTCACGCAACCCAAGGTCGGGCCGGTACAGGTTGGCAGCCCGCAGCGTCCGGGAATCAAGGATCTCGATAGCCGACGGGGATATGCCAGATCGGTAGACCGCCTGAACCGCCTCGCCGGCCCGTTCGAGTACATCAAAGACCGCAAAGACCATCGCGCGTGCCTTGGGGCGCGGAAGCAGTTTCAACCTCAGACGCGTGATGACACCAAGTGTGCCCTCGGCGCCAACGAAGAGTTTCGTCAACTCCAGTCCGGCCGCCGACTGCTTGGCGCGACTGCCAACCGATCCGGTCTCAATCAGGTCACCATTGGGCAAGACGACATTCAGCCCGAGCACCCACGAACTCGTCGGTCCGTACTTCACCGCGCGGACGCCGTGGGCGTTCGTTGATGCCATTCCACCAACAGTCGCCATCCGACTGGAACCGGGATCAGGTGGAAAGATCAGGCCATCCGGCGCGACCAATTCGTTGAGCCGGGCGTGCACGACACCGGGTTCACAGATCGCCTGACCGTTCGGACCGTCAATCTCGATCACCCGGTTCATGGCATTCATGGCAAGGACAATCCCGCCTCGCAGCGCAACACACCCGCCACCGCACCCACTGGCGGCCCCCCGTGGGGTCACCGGGATCCGGTGTTCATAGGCGTAGCGCATCACCGCAATGACATCGGCCTCCGAACGCGCGATTACCGCAACATCCGGGACAACCGGCTTCAACTGCGTGAGGAATGATGCGTCGTACCCATAGACCTCCAGATCGGTCGCTGCGTCAAGCACATCCCCCGTAGTCACCAACCGTCGCAAATCGGTAGCAATGGCAACGCGGGTGGCCCGCGATACCCGTGTGACCACATCGGTCCGAAGCATCGTCATCGGGCAACAACCGGCGCAGATGCCTCGTCAAGCAGTTCCATGATGTGCCGGACTTCGGTTTTCGACCCAGTGGCCCTAAGGCGGGCACGTAGTTGCAAGTAACAACCAGGGTTTGCCGTGACGACAACCTCGGCGCCAGTCGCGTTGATTGACGCCGCCTTGCGAGAACCAAGTTCACGGGCAGTCTCGGGGTGGGTCACGTTGTAGACCCCGGCACTTCCACAACACAGAGACCGTTCCGGCATCTCGGCCAATTCGAGGCCAGGAATGCTCCGCAACAGATCGCGCGGCTGCGACGTGATCTTCTGCGCATGCGAAAGGTGACAGGCGTCCTGATACGTCACCCGCACCGAACCCGCACCGATCGAATGCATCGTCGGAAGCGTGCGCGTAGCGAGAAACTCCGAGACATCCATCACGCGGGTGCTGAACCGCTTCGCGCGAGACGCCCAATCTGGATCATCCGCAAGAAAATGCCCGTACTCCTTGAGCATCGCTCCGCATCCGGCCGAGTTGACGATCACCGGGTGGTCGCCACCGGCCTCGAATGACGCAATTGTTGACCGGGCAAGCGAGACCGCACCGG
>BJHB01000209.1:0-5889 GCA_014191415.1 Chloroflexota bacterium | reverse complement strand
ATTTGCGAATGTAGTGCGCCGACAAGGTCGTCCGCTTCTGCAAGGGCCGGGGCGGTCTCGTTCTCGAACTCCGAAAACGCTTCTCGGCCCACGGTCAGGCGGCCGACCATCGCGACCAGGGCGGCGGCATGGGCCGCACTGATTGCGGCTGCACTGCCACCCCCCGGAACGGGAGCAGAAGATGCCAGGTCATGGAGGTACGCACGAAGGGCCGGGCCGTGGTCGTTGCGGGCATCTCGGTCGCCGGAATTCGTCATGATTAGAGGGTAACTTGGAGAGTATGGAAGTTGATCCTGAGCTGGTCGGCTTATGAACCGTGGAGGTGCGCGAGTGGCTGTTCGTATCGTTCGCCTGACCAAGGGAAAGTGGGTCGCGCCGGGGCGCGCGATATCACGTTTGGATTTCTGATGCCCGGAGACCCGTCCGTCCAGATGCGCGCAGCCATGGTCGCCAGGCTGGCGGGGCGCGTTGCTGAACTCGCGTCCGACCTGCAGGTGCTTGCCATGCTTCTGCAAGTCCCGCCTGAGGATGACGCATCTCTCGCCGAACGCTCTGAAGTTGATCCCGGAACAAGCACGGTGGACGTGGTAGCTCTTAAGGAACCTCCGGCTCAGCCACATGAGATCCTCGGTCCCGACCAAAGGGCAGACCCGGTTCCTGAGGTCGACGATCCATTCGTAAGGGCAGCACGGGCGATTGAAGCGCTGCGGGGTGCGCTCCGCCCTGACGAGGAGAAGTCGGACCGCCCCCACGCGGGAGCCATTGGATAGGCGTGCATTTGGTGCGGCTTGTGTCTCCATCCAGTGGGTTGGTTTGTCGCGTTCAGGGAAGGCACATCACTGAGTACGGACAGGCTTCTCCAATGACCCTCGGACTTCGGTGCTGATAGCTACCCTACTTACCGTGGATCCCGACATCTTGCAGGAACACCTTGAGCTCGATCCGTCTCCAGTAGGTCCAGGCGGAGACGATGCCAATGATCCACCCGCGTGTGTCCGTCGGGTCTGGTGCGTGGTGGGGCCGACGGCAACAGGCAAGACTGCCTTGTCAATCGCGATGGCGAACGAAGCGCCTATCGAGGTCGTCTCGGCGGACTCGCGGATGATTTACCGGTGGATGGACATTGGCACTGCGAAGCCGAGCGTGACCGAACGGGCGAATGTCGCACATCACCTCATAGACATCGCCGACCCAGACGAATCGTTCACGGTTGTCGATTGGGTTGCCCGCGCGAGAACCGCAATTGAGCGCATCTGGGCACGCGGGCGCCAACCGGTTGTGGTGGGTGGTACCGGACTGTATTTCCGTGCCCTCTGTGATGGTTTGGAGATTCCCCCAGTGCCGCCTGATGTGGGTTTGAGAAGTGTCCTTGAGGAGCGGGCGCACAGAGAGGGGTGGCAGGCGCTTCATGCGGAACTCGAGTCAATTGACCCGGTGAGTGCCAGACGCATTGAAGGCCGGAATGTGCGGCGGGTCATCCGTGCGATCGAGGTGACGGAGGCGACTGGCAGACCATTCTCGGCGTGGCAACAGCGAACTTCCCCGCCGTTTGAGGTGACATGGGCGGGGTTGGACTTGCCTCGTGACGTTCTTGACGGCACCATCGACAACCGGGCGTCCAGTCAGGTCGGGGCTGGTTTGCGTGATGAAGTCTCTGGGTTGCTTGGCCGGGGATATTCTCGGAGTTTGCCTCCGATGCGTGGGCTTGCGTACCGCGAAATGGTCGAACTTATCGACGGCACGACGAACTTGGACGAGGCGATTCGCCGTTACCAGTCCGTGACCCGCCATTATGCGCGACGCCAACAGTCTTGGTTCCGTCCTGACCCGCGCATCAGGTGGTTCGACCCGCGCAATCTCGACCCCCGCGAGGTCGTGGCACACTTGGCAGATGGTCAGCCCCAACAAAAGTAAGGGTGGCGCACATTGATCGCCTTTGAGAAGTGGCACGGTGCGGGCAATGACTTCGTCATTGTTGACGATCGCGGGGAAAACGGTGGCCTCGGTCACCTTGACCTCGGCGGCTTTGCGCGACAGGTGTGTGATCGCCATTTCGGCGTTGGTGCAGATGGGCTTCTCATTGCCGTAGCTGGGGACGGCGTTGCCGTTGCAATGCGGATGTTCAATCCCGACGGTAGTGAGGCGGAAATGTGCGGAAACGGCCTCCGTTGCTTCGCGCGCTGGCTTTGGTGCCGTGGAGAGATTGGGCTTGGATTTACCAGGATTGGAACCGGCGCCGGGCTCCTTGGTGTAACTGTCGCCGATGGTGGCGCAATAAGCGTCGACATGGGATATCCGATCCTTCACTGGTCAGACATCCCGGTCCGCACCGACTTCCAAGGCACCTCCGGCTGGGTAACCCTTCGCCTACCGGGCTGGGATGCGAGTACGCTTGAGGCGACAGCGGTCTCCATGGGAAACCCGCACGCGGTGGTCTTTGTTCAGGACGTGTCCAAGGTCCCTCTTGAGGAGATTGGACCGCAATTAGAAGTGCATCAGGTCTTTCCACGACGGGCAAACATCGAATTCTGCGAAGTCGTGTCGAAGACCAAGCTTCGGGTTCGGGTGTGGGAACGTGGTGCAGGGGTAACTCTGGCATGCGGGACTGGCGCTTGCGCGGTGATGGTTGCGGCGCGTCTCCATGGTTTGGTGAGCGAGACCGCAGTTCTTGAGCTACCCGGAGGCAATCTGGAAGCGACATGGGCGGGTTCGGCGTCCGATGCCGCACACCCGGTTCACCTGACCGGGCCGACGGAGAGGACATTCACAGGCCAATGGAGCCTCTTGCTGCCCGGGCGATGAGCGTGCGTGGTCACTGACAGCGTGCGAGGATAGTTGAACGCTGCAATCGTCAGCGTGAAAGAAGGGGCACCAACGATCGTGGTAGAGCGACGGCTAGGTCGACGTGCAAGTTGGGGTGCAGGCCTCGCCGAGGATGCTGCGGGCGAACGCGATGACGGATCGACGCAGTCAGGCCCTGAACGTGCCGTGTTGGCGGCTGTTGACATCTCCCGGCACACGACGGCGGCACGGTACGGACGTTCGATCACATTGCCTTTGCATGAGAGCTTGGCGGAACTCAATCGCCTGACCGTGACGGCAGGTGCCATTGTGGTCGGCATGGTCACACAACGTCTGGACCATCCGGAACCCGGGACTTTTTTCGGCAAGGGGAAGATTGAGGAGCTTCGCGACGTCGTCCGTGAGGAGGGCGCGGATCTCGTCATCTTTGATGATGAACTCTCGCCTACCCAACAACGCAACCTTGAAAAGGGCGTCGGGTGCAAGATTGTTGATCGGACAGCGCTGATCCTGGATATCTTTGCGCAGCGTGCCAGAACCCGTGAAGGTCAGCTTCAGGTAGAACTCGCACAGTTGCAGTATCTGCTTCCACGCCTTTCCGAGCTATGGGTACGGTTTTCCAGACTTGGAGGGGCGTCGTCCGGCGGTGGTGGAGGTGGAAGAATTGCGACGCGCGGTCCCGGAGAGACCCAATTGGAAGTCGACCGACGCGCAATCCGTGAACGCATTGCGATGCTCAAGGAGCGGATCGTCGGTGTCAGTGATCACCGGCATCGTTATCGCGAGAGGCGCAAGCAAGACGGAATCCCGGTGGTGGCCTTGGTCGGCTACACGAATGCAGGAAAGAGCACCCTTCTTCGGCAGCTCACGGGAGCCGATGTACTGGTTGAGGACAAGTTGTTTGCGACGCTGGACCCGACCACGAGGCGGGTGTCGCTTCCGCGCGGGCAACAGGTCCTGCTCACAGACACGGTCGGTTTCATCCAACGGTTGCCAACGTCGCTCGTGGCGGCATTTCGGGCAACCCTTGAGGAAATCGATCAGGCGGATTTGCTCATCCACGTTGTGGACTCCTGCAGTGCAGCGATGTCTGCGCAGATTGAGTCGGTGGGTCGGACCCTTGACGAGCTCCACATTGGTGCGAAGCCGATGGTGACCGCATTCAACAAGGTCGACCGCTTATCGACCGAGGAAGTCGAGGCTCTGGGGATGGACAGTTTCCCCAACCCGGTGCCAATTGCGGCCGCGACCGGGGAAGGCGTGACCGCCATGCTTTCCCGTGTCGAGATAATTCTCGATGGGCAGGCCGACTCGATTCCGGTGACTGTTCGGCTTCCATACGCCGCCGGCGACCTGATCCACCTGTTCCGTGAACGTGGAACGATTGCCCATGAAACGTATGACCCCGACGGAACCCATTTGCATGGAATGTTGCCCCGTCGGTTTCTGGATGCATTCCGGCCGTACCTCGTGGAGACGCGCTCGATACGCAGGGCGTGACCTAGCGTTGGCCCGGAGTGAAGGTCGGCAAGGAGATATGCTGATCTCTAGCTGTCATGCACGGGCTGATTTCTTTGTCGGTACTGACCTGCTTTCTTGCGATGATGTTGCTTCTCCATGCTTTGTGTCCACAGTCCTTGGAGGCGAGTAGGGCGGAGGCTGCCTCTCCGCGCGTAACGTTCATCCTCCAACTTGCCTCCGGGGCGGTCACCGGCCTGTCGCCGGACACGGAGGTTGATTTGGAAGTGCGTGCGGTGCCAGTGTCGACCACCATTGACGCAACGACGGTCGTGCTTCAGACTGACCCATCGCACCTACGGGTGATTGGTTGGGTAGGCGGGAGAGAGTTCGATCAGGTGCTCCTGCCCGGCACCGATCTCGGTGGTGGGCGCTTCCGTCTGGATGTCGGTCGAACCCAAGGGCCGTGGCCGTCAACTCCCGTCCTAGTTGCGGCGTTCACCGTCAAAGTGGGACCGGTGGCTCCAACATCGACCACGGTCTCGCTAGTTTCTAGTGGCACGGTCAGGACAAGGGTGGCTTCGGACCAGGTTGAAGTCGCTTACGATGTCGTCGCACTGGAGCTTGGCGGTCTGCGGGGGCCTGGTCCGTCGCCGACACAGGTTTCGCCCAGTCCGGTTGTCGTGGCGCCGGAACCACGACCGGAAGTGCCGACGCCGCGACTGGCCCCGATGTCGCCTCCGCCAGTCGCCGTCCGGACACCGATTACCGGAGTAACGCTGACGCCGGTGGCGTTGCCTGCAGTTGCGCCTCCGACGGCGGCCCCGCTGAGGTCGGTGGCTGTGGGGTCAATCCCTGCGGGTTTCGAACCGGGAGAGCGTCCCGTTGGGAAGGCATTTTCGGAGTTCTATTCCGCGCAGGAGGGAATGCGGTTACTCGGGAGACCGATGGGTGATGCGTTCGTCAACGGACAGGGAGGACTTGCCGTCCAATACTTTGAGAAGGGACGGCTTGAACATCACCCGGAAGAAGCTTCGCCGGGATGGCAATTCCTGATCGGATTGCTTGCTTCAGAGCTGATCGATCGTGCGGTCGAATTGCCCGTTGGGGGCGATGCGAGCTCGATGACGTACGCCGACCTTGCGCGTTTGCGAGTTGTCGGGCTTCGCATTCCACCTCCCGAGGGGTTTGGTGGCGGTTTTGCAGTGCTCGACGACGGCAGCGTGTTCGTCCCCTTTGACGCTTCGCTTGCCCCTGGCCCAGGACACGCCGTGCCTCCGATGTTCTGGGCGTTCCTTAATGCCACTACCGTTTTCCCCGGTGGTTGGCTGCACGACGTCGGTCTGCCACTGACCCCGGTTGCAGAGGTCATCGTCTCAAAAGGCCCGGAGACCGGTCGCCGGATCCTAGTACAGGCTTTCCAGCGGACGATCCTGACGTTCGACCCGCTAAACCCATCTGACTACCAGGTCGAGTGCGCCAACGTGGGCACGGATTTCGTGCGTTCCGGTGGCGTTGAAGGGAGGGCGGGTGGCTAGCATGTGGTGGACTGCCCGGTTTGCATACCGTGGCACTCGTGGGTGATGGTAGATGGATGATCATTTCACAGACGCCGTTGAGATTGAGCTT
>BJHB01000208.1:0-5892 GCA_014191415.1 Chloroflexota bacterium | reverse complement strand
ATGGCACCGATGATTCTCGTTGCGACCACGGTTGCGCACTTGGTTGGTGCGTCGGTTGGTCGGGAAGGGACGGCCGTGCAGATGAGCGTCCCGCTCGCCGACCAACTTTCCCGCTTAGGCAGGTGGAATCCACATTCGCGTCGCATCCTCCTGACGTCGGCACTGTCCGCTGGGTTCGCCTCGGTCTTCGGGACACCTATCGCCGGGATGTTGTTTGGTCTTGAGGTCCGTCGTGTTGGCCGGGCGAACTATGACGCATTGCTGCCATGCCTGATTTCGTCGCTCGTCGGTAACGAAGTCGCACTCGCACTTGGAGCCAAGCACGCGACATACGACATCGGGTACGTGCCACCGATTGACCTCTGGTCGGTTCTGTCGGCCACCCTTGCGGGTGTCGCCTTTGGAGTGGCCGCGATGACTTTCGTCAGGTCGATGCGATGGTGTGCCAAGTCGATGTCTGACCTGGTCCCGGTTCAGGTGTTTCGGCCGGTTATTGGGGGAGTCGTAGTGGTACTACTCGGGTCCCTCCTCGGCACTGATCGCTTCTTTGGTCTAGGGCTTCCGATGATCACTGAAGCTTTCACCAAACCGGTTGCGATTGGGGATTTTGCACTGAAGGGATTGATGACCGTGATCAGCCTAGCAACCGGTTTCCGCGGTGGGGAGGTCACTCCATTGTTCGTGACCGGTGCAACCCTTGGCAATGCGATGGGCATCTGGTTGGCGCTTCCACGCGGACTCCTGGCTTCAATGGGGTTTGTGGGCGTATTCGCCGGTGCGTCAAACGCTCCAATTGCGTCGTTCATCGCGGGAATCGAATTGTTCGGCAGCGGCCCGCTTGTCTACCTTGCCATCGCATGCGTCGTGAGCTACTACTGTTCAGGGAATGTTGGGATGTACACCGCGCAAGCAGTCGGTGAGCACAAGGTCCCCGTCACCTTGCCATTTGCGGTCAAATCGCCCAAGCGAGGTCCGTAGTCACGCCGGGATACACTGGTTGAGGTGAGCGCGAACTGTTTTGTGACGGCGCGCAAGGTCCTCTGGAGGGACACGTAGCAATGGCGAAAATCCCGGTCGCAGTGCAAATCTATTCGGTCAGAGAGCTTTACAAGAGCGATCTCCATGCGACCCTCAGGGAAGTCGCGGGCATGGGCTATGAAGGTGTCGATTTCTACGGTGACGTGCCGTTACCTGCGCGGGAATTGCGAGCCGTCCTGGACGACTTGGGCCTGAAGTGTGCAGGTTGGCATGTCAACTACCTCAAGTTTGACCCTTCGGTCATTCAGGAGACTATTGATTATCACGCCGAGTTAGGGAACAAGTATTTGATCGTACCCGGGTTGCCAAGGGACCAATTCAAGTCGCATGACGACATGAAGCGATGGGCCCACTGGTTTGATGCAAATGCAGCGACGCTTGCTCCCCACGGAATGGTGACTGGCTATCACAGCCATGACGGGGATCACAAAGTCATCGATGGACACACGCTCTGGGACACGCTCTTCGGCGCAACGGGCCAGAACGTGGTGATGCAGATCGACCTCGGAAACTCGGCACACGGAGGCGTCGATGTGGTGTCGGAGCTCCGCAAGTATCCGGGGCGGGCGACCACGGTTCATTTGAAGCCGTACTCACCGTCACTCAAGGCAGCAGGGCAAGATCCGTTTGGTCCGGTCATTGGCAAGGATGAGTTGGACTGGAACACCATTCTTCACGTGTGCGAAACCACTGCTGGAACAGCGTGGTACATCGTGGAGTATGAGGGTGATGCGTTTCCGGCGATGGACGGAATTCGCCTCTGCCTTGAAGGATTGCGCCACTTGGGGCGCTAACGAGAAGTTCCAGCGGGAACCGAACGCTGCCGATCAGAAAACCGGCAGCATTCAGTTCCCGGATCGCGGATCCTAGCCGACCCACTTGGTCCCCGGAGGCATAACCACTCCGTTTGCCGAGGCGATTTCAGCGAGCGATTCCCATGTTGTTCTTGGTAGGGAAATGCCGTTGACTTCTCTATGCTTGGCCGATTGCGACTCGGGATCTCCAGGGATCAGAACTGCCTCCGTGCCCGGTGCTGGACGCACTCGTCGGGCCGCGCGAGAGACACGCGTGACGTTCTGGCGATAGGCGATTGGATCGCCAAACGCGCCGGGGTCGATCAGAATGAGAAGTGCGCCGGCAGCGCACTCGTCAAATCCGCCCGGCGGCGGCAGCGCCCCCACGAGGTTTGGTTCTGGCTGACCAATCGAGCCGAGCGCGCCCAGAAGCGCAGATGCAAACGCCAGACCGTACCCCTTGTGTCCGGCAGCTGCGCCCCCAAGGGGCAACAACACACCGCCGTCATAGAAGTCCTGCGCCCTGGTTGTAGGCAACCCGTTCGCGTCCAGGATGCACCCTTCCGGAACAGGCTTGTTGCTGTCACGCGCAACCCTTACCTTGCCCTCGGGAATGACGGTGGTCGCAAAGTCGACAAGGACTGGGTCCCCTTCCCCTCGTCGCATCTCTTCTGCACGTCCATCAGAACCCGGATCAGGCGCCGAAGAAGGAATTCCAACAGCCCAAGGGTTCGTTGATAGAAATGCCCCGGCACCGCCGAACGGCGATGCGCCACCAACTCCCGGCCCCGCGGCACCCACGGTGACGATTGCTACATGGCCGTTACGACCCGCGGTGTCAACGTAATCACCAATGCGACCCAGATGGTTTGCGTTTCGGATGGCGACAACGACTGCTCCGAGGCCCTTTATGCGGGATGTCGCGACTTCGAGAGCGTACGCGGCCGCGACCTGACCAAACGTGCACTCGCCGTCCACGACCACCGTCGCACCCATTTCTGAATGGATGTGTGGGTTTCCGGAAGGATTGACAACCTTTTGGCGGATCATCTCCACGTATTGCGGGATGCGCATCACTCCGTGCGAGTCGTGCCCTGCCAGGTTCGAGTGCACCAGATGTCGCGCAACTTCGGCAGCGTTCGCGGGTGGCGTGCCAAGTGCAACAAAGAGGTCACGGGCGAAGGGTTCAAGTTCTTCGGGCCGAGCGACTACGTACTGTGTGGTCTCAGGCATGGGACGTTCTTCCTACAACATCCTGTGGGGACGCCGGCTTCGCGACAGACTGGTGTGTCGCCTGAGTGCGAAGCCTCGCTACAACTGATGCAACCGCGTCAGGGACGTGTGAAAGTTCGCGGACGGGGCGGACCGGCACGCCGACTAGCTCTTCTGGGGCCGACCGGTACCCAACAAGTACCGGGTGCATCCCGATTGCATCTGATGCGCGCGCGTCACGTTCCGGGTCTGTACCCACATAAACAAAACCAGTCGAAACCGTCCCTATTTGCTCAATTGCGTGCCGGAACAATCTTGGGTCAGGCTTTCGGTAGCCAAGGTCTCCGGCCACGACTACGACATCGAAGTAGCGTGAAATGCCTAGTTCGCGCAATTCTGCACGAACGAAAGCGCCTTGACCATCGGAAACCACACCCAACCGGTAGTGTTCGGCGAGAGCCTCGAGCGTCTCGACCGCTCCGTTCACAAGCTCAAACTGAACCCGAGACTGCGAGCGTTGGATGGTTGCGAGCGATTGGCTGAACGGCACGAGGCCTTCAGGTCCGAGCGAAGCGACAAGTTCTGGAGATGACTCTTCGATCACGTTGCGCCACATCAGTGCGAGATCAAATTGGAAATGGAGTTCTGGAGAACCGTCAATCTGTCGCTGAAGGGCATCGCGTGCGCGTTCACGCAGCTCCGCACGTCGCAGATGCAACCCGCGGTACCGCAGAAAATACGCGACGCCGCGCATCGCGTCGTCGCCCCAATCTTCGGTCTTGATGTCGACGAGGGTGTCGTAAAAGTCGAAGAGAACAGCAGTGATCACTTGGAAACCCTCTCGCAGGGATGATAGCTGTCAATTGGTCCGCAGATGCAGTTTCGATATCACTGGAAATTGCCAACACTGCTCAACTCAGTCAAGGTCAACGGGAGGCGGATCAGCTTTGATGGCGGATCGGCTTCACTTGTGGGGCTTAAGATGGGTTCGGAGACCTGAATCGATCACCTTTATCGCTTCATCAGCGGTGGATTGTGCGCCCTGAACAGCGCCTCCATACCGTGTGTCTTCGTACACGGATGTGAGTGACTGGATTGCGTCATTTACGGTCTGAGGTAGGGGGAAACCAGCATCTCTCTCACTGGGCGTTCCGCCCACGGAAGGTGCTTGAAGTCTGATTTGGAAGGCACGTGCAGTCTCATTCGAGGGCCTGCCACTTCCGTATTGCTCCATCAAACTCTGGAACTTTCGGTACGCGACCCTGACCGGATCTGAAACCGGTTCAATGGCGCCTTCCGCGGTATCCCTAGCCCGCTTGTTGAATAGTGAACGCCAAGAAAATACCGTTGAACGTTCTTCGTCAATGGCCCCGTCCAGATCGTCAACCCGGGAGGGCCTCAGGAGGCGCCACACAATTATCGCGATGATGATCAGCGCGACCACCGCAAGCCCGGTCTCAATAAATGAGGAGTCGAGTAGTTGCGGGTCTCCTGGCTGTTCAACCTGGTCCATTGGGTTCGGGCGCCCGAATATGCCCATCTCTACCGGCGGTCGCTCCATCTTGACCGACCCCATCATATTCGCCAACCATTCGGCAAGCATCAGGAACGGGATCGCGACGAATGAAAGTGCAAACACGATGACAACTGCAATTGCCTGACCCAGCGATTTGAGTAGCGTAGTCACGACGCTCGTACCGCCGCCGAAGACAGTTGCAAGAATGATCCCCATCACCACGACCGTTAGGCACATCGCCGCTACCATGCCGATCCAGTTTCGATCTGGAGCGCGGGTGGCGGTCGGTTGGCCTAGGCGGGGCAATTGCGCCTCTTCAAGCGATGACAGCGCGATTGCGACAAGCATCGCGGGTACCGCGATGATCGCGACCACTGGAAGGAGGTCGGTGATGAGCCACGGAAGGACCGCGCGCGCCACGCCAGACGAAATGGCGATCAACACGGCCGCCGTTGTTGAACGTCTCCCCGCTTCACGGTCACCAGGGACTGCGCCACCGAGGATCGTGCCACGCCACCAGATCAAGGCAGCAAATACGATCGCAATGAGGAGCGCGCCCGTCTCATGTCCGCCTGTGAGGGAGCCAATCCAAGTCGTTGGGTTCGGTATCCCCGGGGGAACGGCAAGGAGATTCAAGGACAATACGGCGACTGAAACGATGGCGCCAAGGGTCACCACTACGGCAAGGCGTCTGTGGGAAGGTTGGTCATAGATGCTGCCAAGCCGTGATTGTTGTGGGCGCACAATTGTGCGTACTGCCCATGCCAGTCCGAGAACTGAGGCGATGAGACCAATCGGCATGAGGGGTGATGTTGGCCCTTGCGCCATTCCCTTGATGTCGCCAATTCGAGCGCTCGACGAAATCACAGTTGCGAGGATGTACGCCCATGGGATCAGCCAGGCGAGTTCGATCACTCCGAGGATGATGATGATCGCCGTTCGCGCAACGGACCAGACCGTCAGTGTGCTGGGCACGCTCGATCCTTTCGGTGTCGGAAGTGAGGATACTTCGGGTGGTCGCGTGGCGCACTGGTCCGCGGGGAGTGTCCATCTGTTGGCACCCGGTTTGAGCGTGGGAACTGCTTTGTGGAAACGCCTCAGCCCTAACTCGTAGCGATTTCCGATTGGCTGTCGCGGCGTCGCGTCAGACGGAATGAGGTTCGTTTAATGGGAACGCAATTACTGGCAGCGACCGTGGTAACCTGCCGGTCACGCCCGCTCCACGTCGGGTGTTCTTAACGCCCGATGGCACGATTGTTGCGGATGACTTTTTGCCGACGTAAGCGTGCCCCATCTTTACTCTGCAAGATTTGACAAGGATTGCCATGCCAG
>BJHB01000207.1:0-5935 GCA_014191415.1 Chloroflexota bacterium | reverse complement strand
CGACGCGTCCTCAACGACCCCGCCACTGGTGAGGAGAGGACGCCAGGGGCACCAAAGGCACTACCCACACACAGGAGAAGGAAGGCGCTACATGACCACCAACGAACGAGCAACATCATCCCGGCGATCAATGTTCGCCCGAATGTCGGCCACCATGACAGGTGCTGCGCTACTCGCCGCTTGCGGTGGCGAAGCTGAACCGACCAAAGCCCCGGCGCCTCCCACCGCTGCTGCCAAGGCAGAACCTACCAAGGCCCCTGCTGCGGCTCCGACCACGGCAGCTGCATCCGCGCCGACCACTGCAGCCGCCGCGTTGGGCGCAGTGGCAATCACCGGCCCATTCGAAGGCGAAGCCAAGACCCTGACCGGCGCAGGCGCCACCTTCCCGGCCGCGCTCTACTCCAAGTATTTCAACGAATACAACAAGCTCACCAAGGTCGAGGTCAACTACCAGTCGATCGGTTCCGGTGGGGGCATCAAGGCAATCAGTGACCAGACCGCCGACTTTGGTGCGACCGACAGCCCGATGACCGACGCCCAGTTGAAGGAAGCCAAGGGCGGCGAAATCCTGCACATCCCGATGGCCCTCGGCGCGGTTGTTGCGACCTACAACATCCCGGGCCTCGAGACGGCGAAACTCAAGTTCACCGGCGAAACGTTGGCAGCCATCTTCCTTGGGAACATCACCAAGTGGAACGATCCCAAGATTGCCGCCGACAATGCAGGCGTGAAGCTCCCTGCCGAGGACATCGTTTCCGTTCACCGTAGCGACGGTTCGGGTACGAGCTTTGTGTTCACCGACTACCTCTCTGCCGTGAGCCCAGAGTGGAAGACAAAGGTCGGCGCGTCTACCACGGTCAACTGGCCAGGTGGAGTTGGCGGCAAGGGCAATGAAGGGGTCGCCGGAGAGGTCAAGCAAACCCCGTTCAGCATTGGCTATGTCGAACTGATCTACGCGGTGCAAAACAAGCTCGGGGTAGGACTGGTCAAGAACAAGGCTGGACAATTCGTCGAACCAGCCCTCGAAGGTGTGACAGCGGCCGCCGCGGCAGCTTCGGGCAAGGTCGCCCCAGACCTGCGTGTGTCAATTGTCGACCAGGATGGACCCACCACGTATCCGATCTCCTCGTTCACGTGGCTCCTGGCCTACAAGCAGATGACCGATGCAGCAAAGGCCACGGCCCTGACCCGCCTACTCTGGTGGGGTACCCATGAAGCGCAAAAGTTCAACGGTAATCTCGGATACGCTCCTCTTCCACCCGAAATCGTGACCAAGGGTGAGGCGATGATCAAGAGCATCACCGGTGCTGGCAAGCCGGCTTTCCCGGGCAAGTAGGCCCACGGGCTGGCCGTACTGACCGCCACTCTACGTGATGAGCGGTTGCTACGGCAGGTCGTTGCAGGACACCAGGATGATGACCAGAAACGCGGATAACGAGACCAGCCAACCAGGTGCATGGGAGGTGGAGGGTTCGCCGAACTTCGCCCGTAGCGGCGGTGTCGGCGCCGACGACGTGTTCAAGTGGCTGGTCCACATCGCGGCATTTGCGGTGCCGACCGTCCTGGTGGCTCTCTTCATCTTGCTGGTTATCGACTCTTGGGAGGCGCTCTCGCGTTTCGGACTGGGGTTCGTGACGTCTTCGAACTGGGATAACGTCAAGGAACAGTTCGGCACATTGCCCTACATCTACGGCACCGTCGTGACCAGTTTGGTTGCACTCCTCATTGCGACACCTGTCGGTGTGGGTGCCGCCATCTTTGTGACTGAATACGCCCCACGTCCACTCCGGGTGCCCGTTTCCTTCACCATCGAACTTCTGGCTGCAATCCCGAGCATCATCTTCGGCCTGTGGGGCTTCTTCGCCCTGACCCCCCTGATGCGCTCGACGGTCGAGCCATTCATGAAGTCGGTCGTGGGACCGCTTCCCGTGGTTGGAAGCCTCTTTCAGGGCCCATCGGTTGGCAAGGACTTATTCACCGGAGGCGTGATCCTCTCGATCATGATCCTTCCCACCATCGTCTCAATCTCCCGTGAAGTCCTCCTTGCGGTGCCGACCATGCAGCGTGAAGGAATGCTTGCACTCGGGGCAACCCGATGGGAAGCCATTCGCGAAGCGGTGATCCCGTACGCCAGAGTAGGAATTGCCGGAGCGGCCATTCTCGGTTTGGCGAGGGCACTGGGCGAGACAATGGCCGTGACGATGGTGATTGGAAATTCTTCGCGCAAGATCACGGGTTCGCTGCTGACCCCCGGATACACGATGGCTTCGGCGATTGCGAACCAGTTCACCGAGGCCGACAATCCCCTCTACTTCAGCGCAATTGTTGGAGTGGCTGCGCTCCTGCTAGTGGTCTCCGCCGTCGTCAACGTCGCGGCCCGGCTGATGATCTGGCAGATCAGCCGTGGCGGGGCAAAGGGAGGAAACCGTGGCTGATACCGGCACACTCTCATTCAAGGCCAGCCCCGTCTCGCCGCTTGCTCCCGACGGGCGATACCGGGCGCGGAAGTTCTACGGCCGGTTCATGGCTGGAATGATCACCGCCGCGGCCCTCGTGGGCGTAAGCGTCCTGTGGTTGATCCTTGGGTACGTCATCGTGCGGGGCGCGCCGGCAATCAACCTCGACTTCTTCACGCAACGCCCGCTCCCTTATGGTGAGGTCGGCGGTGGCATTGCCCCGAGTATCACGGGAACGCTGCTGATCCTTGTTGTCGCCGCGGTTATCGGCGTCCCCGTTGGTCTTGGCTGCGGAATCTACCTCGCAGAATACGGGCGCGGAACGATTGTCGAAGTCATCCGCTTCTGCTCAGACCTCGTGGCGGGGCTTCCCAGCATTGTCGTTGGCGTGTTCGTCTGGGCACTTCTGGTGCGTCAGGTGGTTGGCAACTTCTCCGGCCTAGCTGGTGCAGTATCTCTGGCGATCATCATGATCCCGATCATCGTGCGCACCGTTGAAGCCGTGCTTCTTCTCGTGCCCTACACCTTGCGCGAGGCCGCACTTGCCTTGGGCGTGCCGAAGTGGCGCATGGTGATCAGTGTCGTCCTGCCGAGCGCAAGGGCGGGAATCATCACTGGCTTGGTCCTTTCGGTCGCGCGGGCCGGTGGAGAGACGGCTCCGTTGCTCCTGACGACGCTTGGAAACCAGTTCTTCAGCTGGAACATTCTCGAACCCGTCGGGGCCATCCCCATCCAGCTCTACAACTATGCAGTCGCTCCCTATCCCGATTGGCATACGAAAGCGTGGGGGGCAGCACTTGTCCTTATCAGCGTGATCGGGATCCTCAGTACGTTGGCGCGCGTCGCGACGCGGGGAAACAATAGGTAGTCCTGACCAACCAGCGAATTGCCTACCACCTACGACGCCTCACCGGAGTGGGAAGTCGCATCGGAGAACCACGGACATGACGACGAGTGAGCAAGTCCCAGGAACCAACCGGGCGACCCAAGCGGTCGACGATCGGAACACCACTTCGACGGAGACCGCTGGTGGTCACTGGATGCAGGTGACCGACGTTGCGGCTTACTACGGTGATCGGATGGCGATCAGCGGGGTCTCCATGACTATCAAGCCTCGGGCGGCCACCGCAATCATTGGCCCATCCGGGTGTGGCAAGAGCACGTTCATCCGGTGTCTCAACCGGATGCATGAGGTTGGGCTTGGGGTCAACCGGGTCACCGGCAGTGTGCTTCTCGACGGCCATGACATCTATGGGCGAAGCGTCGACCCCGTGCAGGTTCGCCGATACATCGGGATGGTCTTCCAGCGCCCGAACCCGTTCCCGTCGATGTCGATCTACGACAACGTCGTCGCCGGCATCAAGCTGACCCGTTCACCGTCTCGGACCGAACTTGATGAGACGGTCGAGCGATGCCTGAACCAGGCAGCCCTCTGGGACGAAGTCAAGGACAAGCTCAAGGCATCAGGGTCATCCCTTTCGGGCGGTCAGCAGCAACGTCTCTGCATTGCCCGCTCACTGGCGATGCAGCCGCACGTGCTGCTGATGGACGAACCGTGTTCGGCGCTCGATCCCATCGCAACGTTCAAGATCGAAACCCTCATTAACGAACTCAAGCGCCAGTACACGATTGTGATCGTCACCCACAACATGCAGCAGGCGTCGCGCGTCGCGGATGAAACAGCCTTCTTCCTCGCCGGGGAGGAACGTATTGGCAAGCTTGTCGAGTTCGGCCCGACGAACCAACTCTTCACCAACCCGACGGATTCGCGGACTGAGGCATACATCACAGGGCGTTTCGGCTAAGCGCATCGCCTGACACAGACGCCGTTCACCCTTCGCACGACAAACCCGTACAGCCTGAGAAATCCTTCGGCGGCTCCCTGCGCACTTCCTCCCGGCACCGCGTACCATTGCAGCGATGGCACAGCTCTGCGAACGTCCTGGCGAGCGTCAGGCTGAGCGCACTGGGGGTGCTCGAATGGTCGGCGCGGTGAAGTGTCGGCCACAGACTTGCCGGGTATCCGGTGGCGCAGCCACGGGGTGCATCGCCCGGCGCGGGAGGAACCGAACATGACGACCATCACCGATCGCCCCGTTGTTTCCGAAGCCTCGGCAAACGGCGTTGCGGGCGCCCATGACCGTTCCGAAAGCACATGGGCGGTCAAGCGCGGACTAGCGCAGATGCTCAAGGGCGGAGTGATCATGGACGTGGTCACTTCCGACCAAGCCAAGATCGCCGAAGACGCGGGTGCGTGCGCAGTCATGGCGCTCGAACGGGTGCCCGCAGACATCCGCAAGTCCGGCGGAGTTGCCCGCATGAGCGATCCCGACCTGATCCGGGCGATCTGCGAATCCGTCACGATTCCGGTCATGGCCAAGGCGCGCATCGGACATTTCGTGGAGGCTCAGGTCCTTGAGGCCCTCGGTGTCGACTACATCGATGAATCAGAGGTCCTCACCCCCGCGGATGACGAGTTCCATATCGACAAGCACGGGTTCAAGGTGCCGTTCGTGTGCGGATGCCGCGACCTAGGGGAAGCCCTTCGTCGTGTCGGCGAAGGTGCTGCAATGATCCGCACGAAGGGCGAGGCCGGCACCGGCAACGTCGTCGAAGCTGTCCGCCATGCGCGTGCCGTCCTTGGTGAAATCCGGAAGATACGCAGCCTGCCCGTCGAGGAGCTGATGACCGAGGCGAAGCGTCTGGGCGCACCGTACGAACTCATTCGTGAGATCCACTCCACGGGTGTCCTCCCTGTCGTGAATTTCGCCGCGGGTGGTATTGCCACACCCTCAGATGCCGCGCTCATGATGCAGATTGGCGTCGATGGCGTCTTCGTGGGGTCAGGAATCTTCAAGAGCGAGAACCCCGCCAAGATGGCACGGGCGATCGTGATGGCGACCACCCACTTCCGCGACGCCGCAATCGTTGCGGAGGTCAGCCGCGGGGTCGGCGAACCGATGCGCGGTCTTGAAGTCGCAAGCATGCCGGCCGGGGAGCGCCTTGCCAGCCGGGGTTGGTAACAATGCCGGCGGGCACCCTCCAATCTCCCTCCACCCAACCAGGGTGGAGGGAGCCTTCGTCTACGGCAGGCCAAGGCCTCACCATCGGCGTGCTTGCCATGCAAGGGGCATATGTGGAACACGTCCGGATCTTGGCAACGCTCGGCGCAACCGTGAGAGAAGTTCGCCTTCCACGTGACCTTGACGGTCTTGACGGCATCATCCTTCCGGGTGGCGAAAGCACCACGATTGGCAAGCTTCTGGAGGCTTGGGGTGTCCTCGCTCCACTGAGAAGTGCGATCGGGCGGGGCCTTCCGTGCTGGGGGACCTGCGCCGGGGCAATCCTGATGGCGCGTGAGGTGTTGGACACGTTGCCAGGGCAGCCCCTTCTTTCGGTGATGGATATTTCGGTACGGAGAAATGCGTTCGGGCGTCAGGTTCAGAGTTTCGAAACCATGATCATGATTGACGGGATGG
>BJHB01000206.1:3160-5937 GCA_014191415.1 Chloroflexota bacterium | reverse complement strand
CACCCTCGGCATCGGTCTCTCCGTTGCATCGCCCCTCGTTGTGGACCCGAGCGGCGCCTTGCCAACCCTTGCCGTCGGCACTTCGGGTACCGCCTCGCAGACGTTCACTGTCACCGACGGTCGCTACCTCGATGTCGAGGTCACCCTCCTGGCCGGCACCGCCGATGTCCAGCAAGCCGACCGTTTCGCCATCAATCTCTCCCTGCCTGCCGGAATCACCCTGCCTGCCAACACCGCGACGTCCACATTCCGTGCCCTTGGTCCCGGGATCGTTCTGGATAACGAACCCAGCATCACGACCACTTCCAATGGAACCGGGTCAACCGTGCACGCCAGCCTCAAGACGGCATCCGGCGCACGTCTGTCCACGGCAACCCCCCTCGTGCGCTTGCGCCTCGCCGTGGCACCAACCGCAACCGGCGCGACAGCAACATCCACCTTCGCCATCGCCGTCGCCACCTCGACCTTCCTGACCCAGACCGGCACGCGGTTCGCCGCTAACCTCCACGATGACGGTGATCCGCTCACAGCCACCCCCACCCTCGATCACCTCCCAAGACTCATCCGGCAGATGCCAGCCAGCCTCACCTTCGCCACCCGGCTGCAAGGCCGTACTGCCAACGATCCAGACGCACGGTTCATGCAACCCGTGTCAATCGCCCTGCACCTCCCAGGACAGGCCACCCCGGCCACCCGCCTCGCCACCGCACAGGTGCCAGAAACCCTCCTCCGAGAGGGCACCAGTCCAGCCGCGACGATGCGCTACCGGGCCAGCAGTGTCAGGCAGTCCGGGGTAACCGACCCCAACGCCACCGTGACCCTCACGGACCTTGATCCCGGCACCTACGACGTCCTCCTCAAGGGCGACACCTCCCTGACCATCCGCGCCCGGTCGGTCACCCTCCTGCCCGGTCCGAACACCCCGGCAGCCGGCACAGTCACCCTCCTGGAGGGCGATGCCAACGACGATGACCGCATCAACATCGTCGACTTCGCCGCCCTCTCCTCTACCTACGCCACCAAGGTCACCCCGAGTGTTGACGGCACCGACGTCTCCGCCGACTTCAACCGTTCGGGCTACATCGATGCCTTCGACTTCAGCCTCCTGGCCCGCAACTACGCGGTCAGCGGCCCGGTGAACCTGGCAACCGTGCAGGTCGACCCCGCCCTGCCACCGATGACCACCACCGGCACGCCCACCACGCACGCCGTCGGCCTCGCAATCCCGGCCGGTGACCGCCTGAAGTCGGCACGGATCATCGTGACCGGCGACACACTGCTCCGTGCCACCTGCCCAGCCACCGCCCAACCAACCGGTACCACCTGCACCCCCGATGGCACATCCCGCGTCATCCTCAACTTCGCAAACCCAACCGGAACAACTGGCACCGTGCCAGTCGGTGGATTCACCCTCGTGCCAGTTGCCCCCGGCACCGCCACCGTCAGCATCACCGTCGTCTCCGCTACCGGGATCGACAGTGCGACTACTCCCGCCACCATCACGTATCGCGCACCGACCACGACCGCACTCGTCACCGTCGACCCGGATGCCACCTTCCTCGTCACCACAGCACCGAATGGCCCGGGGATCACCGCCACCATCAACCTGACGGTCCGGGGCGCGCACCACGTCACCGGTGGCACCACACGCCTCGACTACGACGCCGGACACCTGGAACCCAACGGTCCCTGCGACGTGTCCGCAACACCGGGTATCACTTGCATCGAGACCGCCTCCGGGACGTTCACCTTCACGATCGGCCCCGATGCCAATCTCACCGGCACCACCCCCATCGGGTTCGTCGCGCTGATTCCTATCTCGGGAACCAATGGCGCCGGCGTGATCCGCGCAAGCGTCACCAATCTCACCGATGCCACCGATACCCAGTACGACCCGATCCGCCTGACCGCCGCGCCTGCAATTGCCGGTAACGACACCGCCTCCTACGTCATCGACGCAGGCACGTTCGTCGCCAACCGGGTGCAGATCGCCTCGATAGGAACACGGTCCATACGCACACGCACTGCAAATCCGGGCAACGGCCTGTGGGTCAGTGCCCCGGCCGGAACCTATGGACCGGGATCGATCGTGCCGGTTCAGGTCGGGATCACCACCGATAGCCGTCCGGTCGATGCCGCACAGGTCGTCCTGCAAGCCGCATCAGGCTTCACCCTCGTCGATGCCAACGGAAACCCGGCCACTGGCCAGACCGCCATGCAACCGGGCATCTCCAGTGCGCTTCCAGTCATTCTTAGGCAGGTTGTCGACCAGGCACGGACCCTGTTGGAACTCGCCTTTGGTCGCCAGATGGGCCCGGCAATTACCGGCGTGACCGGTCAGGGGACCCTCGGCACGGTCTACCTGCGTGTCGGCGACAGCGCCGTCACCGGCGAGGCCCTGCGCATTGTCCCGGCCGGCACCGGGTCATTCACCACCACGGTGACTGCCGATGGTGAATCACTCCCCGCGTCCTTGGGCACCCTGACCCTGACGGTAGATCCCATCCTTCCCGCCAGCAACGCGAGCTCCGGATCAAGCCCGGATCCCGCCACAGTCCCCGCACCATTCGTCGGCGACCCAGCCAATGGCACCGTGGTGATCGATGCACCCGTCATCGGTGGCACCCCGGCACGCAGCGCCCTCGCCCCGGCATCCACATTCTCTGGTCCGCAGGCATCCACATTCTCTGGTCCGCGGGCATCCCTGCCCGCCCCGTCATCCATGTCCCGCCCCATCTCCGAGGACTCCGGCCGGGGCAGCCTCTCCCTCAGCGTCC
>BJHB01000206.1:0-3150 GCA_014191415.1 Chloroflexota bacterium | reverse complement strand
GAGACGATGATCGCCGGGGGTGGAGACAACCTCCTCGACCCATCTACCTATTACGTGGCGCCGGTCCCTGCTCCAGCCGTGAGCGGCGGTTCCAGCGGTGGCAACGGTAGTGCATCGGCCGCTCCGGCACGGGCCTCAGCACCTTCACGCGCAGCAGCACCGGCACCAGTCGCGTCGGCCCCGGTCGCCGCGCCAATGTCGCCCGCACTCAGTGAGGACACCGCCCGCGGCATCGTCTCCGTCGCCATCCCCGGTCGCGAACCGGTCGAACTCAAGACCGGCCTCGCCACCTTGGTGCCGGATGCCTATTGCCCCACCGTCCGCCACAACACCTACATCCGCCTTGAGGACGAAGGAATCGCCGGTGCCACCTTCGGCGTCGAACCCGGTGGTGTCCTTTCATGGGTCACGCCGGACCAGGCCGGGTGCGTCAACTGGTCTGCAATCTCCGAGGGTGGCCTCACCTTCACCAAGGAGACCATCATGCAGTTCCAGCTCGCACGTGCGGTTCCGGGTGCCCTCCTCTGGGTTCTCAGTGGCGACCGCAACGGCGAACTCTACGAAGTCGACCCGAACGGCATTGCCACCTACATCACCGGGGAGAACTTCGCAGCCAACCAGGACCACTTCCGTCAGGTCTGGGCCAACGTCATCCCCGTCAGCACCTCTCAGGTCGACGGCCTCGCCTCCCGCGGTGCCGTCAGCCGCTAGCACCTTCACCCCCCTCTCCCGTCGCAACGGGGGAGGGGCTAGGGGTGGGGGTCAGACTCCCGCACAACGCTCCCCCCTCTCCCGTCGCAATGGGGGAGGGGCCGGGGTGGGGGCCTCCCGCGCCGGGAGGTGGCGGGGGATTAGTCCGGATCCCCTCGGGAGCAAGCGCGCCACCCGATCCACACATCGCGGACCGGGAACGGGCCTCGCAATTCATGACATGTTCCGGAGGTAGTGAGTGATTCGTTGGTCGTGGCGTCAGGCCATCGGTGCGCTTGTCGCCACGATAGGCCTCGCCATTGCCTCCGTCACTACCAGTGCCGACACCTCAGTTCCAGCATCCCCACCACCGACTGCGGTTGCCATCCCAACGATCGCCGTCGCCACGGCACTCCCCGCCACCACGGTGCCGACCGTCATGGTCGGTGCAACAATCCTGCCGATGCCTTCCGGCACACCGACGGCACCGGAAACCGCAACGGCCCCACCGGCCACGGGGGTCTCGACCCACACGGCTATCAGCACGGCAACCCCCTCGGTTACGGGCACCATGACGCCCGGGATGTCGCAAACCGTCACCGCAACGCCGGTCACGACCCGCACCGCAACGGTGACCACTACCGCGACCATTGCCCTGACAAAGACGGGAACACCAACCTCGACGGTGACACAAACCGTGGCCTCGACCGTCACCCCAACGGTGGCACGGACCCTGACACCGACACCCGCGAGGCGGTCAACCCGAAGCATCGTCGGCACACGTGACTTCGCACCGAGCCCCTCGGTCGACCTCACCCTCGCGCCCGTCACGTCATCGGTCCTCGGACCAGACCAGTCCATCGCCGTCGACCTGATCGTCCGCGCCGGCACCTCCGAAGTCATCGCCATCGACGCCTTCCTGGACTTCGATCCGGCACGACTGCAAGTGGTTGCGATTGACCAAGCCGACGGTGCATCGAACCCGTTGCCCATCGCCCTTCAGGAGTACGTGGATCCCACTACTGGTCATATCGACCTCTCCTACGGGGCGATCACTGGACCTGATGGCGCCGGTGCGTCGGGTTACTTCCGTCTGGCGCGCATCACCCTCCGGCCATTCCCCGGTGCCCTCACCGGACTGACCGCACCGGTCACCACTGCACTTGCGTTCGCCCTCCCCGGTGAGGCAAACCCCGATCCCTACCGTGGCACCACCGTCTACGGTGTGTCCGACTCCCTGCTACGCACCGCCGACCCATTCCAGGTCACCCTGAACCCGGCCGCGAGTGCCGTGCCGGCGTTTCCCACGCCTACCGTGACTACCCTTTACAAGGGCATTCCCGGCGAAGTCGCATTCACCGTCCTCGATGTCACCAACGCCCGCCTGGCGAGTGCGACCTTTACGGCACGTCTCGTGCCGGCTTCGGCAGGAACAGTCACCGTCGCGTCGAATACGACCGACGCCACAGGTCTCGCACAGGTCCGCGTGTCGCCGTCGGTCACGACTGGCACCGGTGTTGTCGACATCACCGTCACCGACCCACGCGTGCCTGGTGGCAGCCAGACCCTGTCACGCATCGTCAAGTTCGCCCAACCGGTGCGGGTCGACGTCACGATCGACACCCCGGCCACAAGTGCCCTCATACGGGGACAGGTTCCCGCACGTGCCACGATAGAAGTTGGAAACGGTGCACCGTACGGCACCCGTGTCGAAGTGACGTGGTCGTGGTCGGTCGCCTCCGGCACCTTCACCCCGCTGGCCCCGGTCTCGATCGTTCCGGGTACCGGTCCCATCTCCAGGAGCGTTGCAACAGCCACTTGGGATACGACGGTCGTGGGCCTCGCGCCACCGGGAACCGATCTCCGGGACGTGGTCCTTCGTGCCGAAGCGCGGGCCATCAGCGATGGGGCCATCATCGGCAGCGGCGAGTCTTCGAACGCGGGAATCACGGTTGACAACCTCGCACCGGTCATCACCTCGGCGAAACTTGGTGAGACACTTCTGCCACTTGACGACACCGCCCTGACGGCACGGCGTTGGGTCACAAGCCGCGCGCCGGTCTTCAGTGGCGAAGCGGAAGCAGGCGCCACCATTCGTGCCTGGCGCATCACCGCCGCGGGAATCCGCGAGGTAACCCCGATCGCGTCATGCGTAGTCCCGTGCGCCGAAACAAGGTCGTCTGCCCGGACAGCCACCAGGTCCGCGACCACCACCGGGACCATCCGTCGACGTGACGCCGCCCCACTGGAACCGTTTACCCTGACCATCCCGTTCACCGAGGCCGACGAGGCGACCAAGGGTGGCCTGTTCATCCAGTTCGACGCCATTGACCCGGCCGGAAATGTCGGCCCGGCACACGTCGTCGGTGGCACCACGACCATCCTTGACCCGATCACGTCATGGATTGCCATCGACACCCAGTCACCGCACATCACGAGTGTCGTGACCCCGGTGACGGT
>BJHB01000205.1:0-5947 GCA_014191415.1 Chloroflexota bacterium | reverse complement strand
TCCTGAAGGGGTAGCCATCGGGTACGTCACGGGAGAGTCGACACCGGCCGGGTTCAGTTTCGTCAGCAGCCAGGAACTCGTACCTCCGCGACTCGAGTACGTCGTGGTCGCCGGGATGCGTGAGCGAAGTGGAGACACAACCGTAACCGTAGATCTTCTTGCCCAAGTGACCAACATCACCGCAGATGTCATAACCCTTGATGACCGGATCGACTTCCTTGGTGCAGAGACCGTCCTGAACCACCGAGTCACCTTTCCGCCTCGCCTGCGCGTCGAAGCCGCGGTGGTCGGCTATCTCGACGGCGACCAGCAGACCGTCCGGGCTGCCAGGAACGCGGTACTGCCGGGTACACGGGTGCACCTGGCTCCGGATGAACTTCTGCGCAAGTTCTTCTCTCGGACAGCGGGGACCTCCATCACCCTCGGCACACTCATGAACCGGCGGAACGTGGAAGTCGCACTCGACCCGAACGGCCTGTCACGGCATCTTGCCATCATCGCGCAGACCGGCGCGGGTAAGTCGTACCTCGCCGGGAAGGTGCTTGAGGAACTCCTGAAGCTGGGAGCCACCATCGTGGTGCTTGATCCCAATTCTGATTATGTCCAGTTGCGCAAGCTGCGCGAGGACGAGGCCGTTCCGTACGAGCACGCGCGGAAGGCACCGAACCACGACCGCATCCAGCTGTACCGGATCCCGATCGCGGGTCGGCAGCGTTATCCCGATGACCTGTGCGGACCGTCGTCGAAGTACACCATCCGGTTCTCCGGGCTCGATGGCGAGGAAATTTGCGACGTTGCCGGCGTCCCGTCGAATGCCGAGCGGATCCGTGAGGCAGTGGTCAATGCCTGCATCCGCCTCCGTCGCGACCGGGTCGACTTCAATCCGAGGTTCCTCGCCCAACATCTGGCCGACTTTGCAGGTGTCCCGCTCGAAGATGTTGATGACCACGCAGCTGACAACGGCGCGGCCACCGTCGTATCCCAGCTTCCGGACTTCGACGACGGCGCCGCCCAACTTGACCTGATCCGCGCGACCGACCAGATCACGAACGGGACGGTCACTAGGCGAGGGCGCGGCGACACCCAGGCTGGCGCTCCCCCTCCGTACGCCGCTGGATCCAAAGCCGCGTCGGTTGACGACAGAGAGATGGTCGGGGCCAGAAGTGCACTCCGGTACATCCGCAAACTCGAGAAGTACCCGATCTGGAGCCAGTCGACGATCGACCTGAATGCAATCCTGAAGCCGATGGCCCTCACGGTTCTCGACCTCGCAGGGACTGAAAAAGGGGTAATGGCCTACACGGCCGAATGGCTTCTCTCAAACCTGTGGCAGCGCGCCCTCGGTGGTGAATTGACTAACCCAGTCTTCGTGGTCCTGGAAGAGGCACACAACCTCGTCCCTGGAGGAAGGGAAACCACCCGGGCCTCGAGGATCATCAACACCGTGGCGTCCGAAGGCCGGAAGTTTGGGGTCTTCCTGATCGTCGTCACCCAAAGACCATCGAAGATTTCCGACGACACCCTCTCCCAATGTGCGTCACAGCTGATCATGAGGCTGACCAACCCGGACGACCAGAAGGCGATCCAACGGGCATCGGAAGTGGTATCGCAGGCGCTGCTTGACGACCTGCCGGGCCTGAACCAGGGCGAAGTCGTTGTCCTGGGCCGGTTGACGCGGGTCCCGGCGATGGTGCGGGTCGGGGGACGGGTCGGCGCCGAAGGTGGTGCGGACATCAACCTTGTCGAACGCTTCGAACGGGCGCGCAAAGAGGTGGAAGATGAGCGGTTCGCCTCAAGACGAACCACGCCAAGGATCGTTGCACCGATCAAGCGTCAGCCTTTCAGCTGAGTGCCGGTGCTAATGGAATGAAAAGACCCTTCGCCAATCCGGGCTTCATCGGCCGGTCTGGCAAAGGGTCTGTCTATCAAGTTTGGGCGGTAGCGGTGAAGCGGTTCCGGCCCTAGACGGCAGCGAGTTCGTGAACCAGGGTGCCGGGAGTGTTCGCCGTGCGCCCCATTGCGCGTGGAAGCACGCGTGGGCCACGCGCCTCGGCAGCGAGGTTCGGGTGCATCTTGGCGTAGTGCAACCGGAAACTCTCGCGAGCGCGAAGCAGGAGTGTCTTGACTGCGGTTCGGGAAGTACCAAGGATCTCGGCAATTTCCTCGTATCCAAGGCCGTGGTATTCACGCATGATGAGCGCCGCCCGGTACCGGGGCGAAAGGCGGTCAAGGACGGAGGCGACTTCGCCCTTGGTCTCGGTCTGCATCGCGTCCCGCTCAGGATTGTCGCGTGCGACCTGGCTTGGGTGGAAAAGCGAAATGAAGGAGTCCCACGGCTGCCACTTGAGAAGCCGGCGGTGCCGGAGTTCATCAAGGCAGACATTCGTGGCGATGCGATAGAGCCACGCCTGAGCTTGGAAGTTTCCCTTGGCGAGGGTCTCGGGAAGCTTGCGGTACGCCTTCACGAAGGCATCCTGCGTGAAGTCGCGGGCGTCTTCAGGGTCACCAAGCAGGCGGTAGGCGTACTGGAAGATCGGTTGCTCGTACTGTTCGAACAGTTGGGCGAATAGTGCATCTGTCTCTGCCGGAGTGAGGACCGGTGCGACGACAGCTGCAGACTGTTCGGCCACGCCGTCACCATCATCGCAGGTGTCATCATCCCGCGTCTCTGTCGCAAACGACGCGACAGGAAGCATCGCGTCAATGTTCGCTGGTTCGGTAAGCATGCGTGCCCCCTTTCATGGGGACAGTATGGCACCGTGCGAGGCGCCAAACCTGACATCTACCTGACATTTGGTGTCGCCGCCTGACGCGGCGGTGCGTTCAAGCACCCCGGAAATGCGCCGGACTCACGCGGTTCCTATCTGAAGGAACGACGAGTCGGCGCGATGTCAGTCATGGAATCCGTCAACCTTGGCGATTTCCGCCGAGAGTTCGCGGAATGCGACCACGTGCCGGCGCAATTCGGCCTCAAGTTCATCAATCCGGAGTCCTACCTGAATGCGTTGAGCCCGGAGGTGACGCAAGTGCACCATGCGACTCGTGGGAGATGCATCCGCGTCACCTGGTAGGAGGGTGTTCGGCGACGTGGCATGAACGTCGATTTCAGGAAGGGTTACAGGGATGTGAACCGTTTCGATGCCGTTGGCAGTCGCGCGAAGGATAGTGATGCGCCGGTCGACATCGGCGCGGACCTGCTCGACGGTCAGGCCGTGCCGGACGGCTTCGGCTAGGTAGGATGCCCGCATTTCCGGTGGCAAACGCATGATGTGGAACCCCGCAGTGGGCGGGATGCGTTCACCCAGGACCGCCTCGGCAACTGCCAGGTCGCGCACGAGGTTCAGACGATTCTGGATGGTGCTCTTCTTCTTGTGCACGAAGTCGGCGATCGCGCGCACCGACCATCTTGACGGATCCCGCCGCTGCAGATGCGTGTACCTATATCCCTCTTCCAAGGGAGTCAGGTTCTCGCGTTGAAGATTCTCGATCAGGGAGAGGCGTTCGGCCTCCTCGTCCGTGAGGTCGCGAATCTCCGTGCGCAGGGTCGGGAACGGGCGGATCGTGGCATCGCAAATCCGGGCGGCCTCAAGGCGCCGCGCCCCGGCTACGAGTTCGAGGGTCTCCAGGCCATCACTGAAGACCCGGCGAGCGATCACTGGTTCGATCTGGCCCTCGTCAGCCAGACTACGGGCGAGTTCCTCCAACGGGCGCCGTGCAAAGTGCATCCGCGGTTGGAAGGTGTTCGGCCTGAGTTCGGCAAGCGGGACATCGGTGAGGACGCCGGTGCCGGTGCGCATGATCGCAGCGAGGGACGCACGAACCCCGGCATTGCGGGCACTGTCTCGGTCAACCTCTTGCACCTCGGCACCGACTTGCGCCAAGGGTCCACTCTCGACACGATCAGTCGTGCCTTCCACGGCTGATGCAGGACGGGCAAAGAGGGCCTCGATCGCGGAGCGGCGTCGCAGGACATCGGACAGTCCGGAGAGGGAGTCGCGCCTCCGGTTTGGGGACGGTCGGGCCGGCGTTGCATCACCGGCAACCTGATCTGAGTTGCCTTGTTCATCGGTCATGCACAGCACCTCTTAGCCGAGTGGTCGTGGGAGGCCGGGCCATGCCCGTCCGGGCACGTCGACCGGTCATTCGAGAGGCAGGCCTGGTTGGGCGACGCCCGCCTCATCACGCCGGGATCGTCGGGGCATCTTCACTGGGGCTGGTCCACTCGCCGGGCTCTCGCCCAGGATTTCCAATGCCAATGCGCGGTAGGCGTCGTCGGCCTCGCTCCCGGGGGCGGCAATGTGGATCGGTGCACCGCGTACCTGTGCCTCAGGGTAGGCAACGTATTTCCGGATGATGGTGCGGGTGAGGTAGGACGGATACCGTTCTTCCAAGCCCTTGAGGACAACCTGGCAGACACGGACCCGTGGCTCGTGCTTGGTCGGGACGATGCCGGCTATGGTCAGCGCCGGATTGAGTGTCTCTCGGACGGTCTGCACGACCGACATCAGGGTATGCACGCTTTCGAGGGCAAAGTACTGGGTTTCAACGGGCACGAGCAGGCGGTCGGACGCAACCATCGCGTTGATTGTGAGGACACCGACAGATGGGCGGCAGTCGAGCAGGATGTGGTCGTACCGTTCCGACACCGACGGGGCTGTCAACTTGCGGCGCAAGACATGCTCGCGGGACAGGACGGAGATGAGCTCGATCTCGGCAGCTTCTAGCGACGTGTCGGCCGCCACGACGTCAAGCCGGTCGTATCCGGTCGACTGGACCGCCCCGAGGATGTCGTAAGAGGGGTCACGGAAGACGCGGTACATGGCGCCGGGCGTCCCGGAGACACCGAGTCCCCGCGCAAGGTTGCCTTGGGGGTCGAGGTCTACAAGGAGGACCCGGTGGCCCAGGTTTGCAAACCAGGCGCCGAGGTTGATCGTGGTGGTGGTCTTGCCGACACCACCCTTTTCCTGCACGATGCCAAGGATCACGCTTGCCCCCACGGCGGGTCGGTTGGTCCGGGTCTGGCCCGGGGTTCGCCGCATCGGACGGACCGTCTCCAACCTGCCTGCAAGTGAGACGTGCGGCACGGGCACTAGGTCTCCCGCATCGTCACGGGGAGGGAATGAAGGTCGGTTCGCGGACCCGAAGTGTCCAATGATTGGACAACCGGACAAATTCCGCAGAGGTTCGAACCGACGTGTGGGCAATCGGCCCCCACAGGCCGTCCAATCATTGGACACCGAAGCCGTCGCTATACTCGGGCACATGTTTCTTGTTGGAACCCAACGCATCAACGACGCTGGTCACCTCGAGATTGGCGGGTGTGACACCGTCACCCTGGCACGGCACTTCGAGACGCCGCTCTACGTCTTCGACGAAGCCGACATCCGGGATCGCTGCCGCACCTACCGGGCGGCCTTTGAGTCGCGCTATCCGAACGTGACCATTGCCTACGCGGGGAAGGCATTCCTCACCCCGGCGATGGCCAGACTGATTGACGAGGAGGGCCTCGACCTCGACGTCGCGTCGGGCGGGGAACTTCACGTCGCACGGGTGGCGGACTTTCCAGCGCGGCGCCTCGTTTTCCACGGCAATAACAAGTCCCCGCGTGAACTGAATGAGGCCCTTGACGCCGGGGTCGGGCGGATTGTCCTGGACAATGACCTGGAGATCGTAACCCTGGATGCCGCCGCCCAGGCACGCCGGCATTGCCAGGAGGTCTGGATCCGCGTGGCACCGGGAGTGGACCCCCATACCCACCGACGCATCCGTACCGGACAGAACGACACCAAGTTCGGCTTCAACATCACCTCAGGTGCCGCCCTGGAGGCCGTGGTCAAAGTCCTCGGGCGCCAAGGCCTCCTGTTTACGGGATTGCACGCGCATGTTGGAAGCAACCTGAAGGACATGGAGGCGCACCTTGCGGCCCTCGATGCCGTCCTGGATCTGG
>BJHB01000204.1:0-5953 GCA_014191415.1 Chloroflexota bacterium | reverse complement strand
CTGACGCAGGGTCATCATGACCAGCGCAAAAGCCAGCAGTGCCTCGCTGCTGGCACGGGAACTTGTAATCGCCAGCATTCCCGGCCCGACCGCGGATGGAGAAACGCGCAGGTTCCTCGCAGATGGATGCGCCTCCGGTATTTGCCTTTACGGGCGCAACATTACCGGTCCAGAGCAAACCCTTTCCCTGACCGACGCACTTCGCGAGGTTGGTGGACCCGACTTCCTCGTATCCGCCGACCTCGAAGGCGGATATGTATGGCGCCTCCGTCCCGACGCAACACACTGGCCCTCGGCCATGGCGCTCGGGGCAGCCAATCGCCCAGACCTGACACGCCTCATCGCCCACGCGGCGGCGCGCGAATTCCGAGCGATGGGCATCGACACGCCCTTCGCACCAGTCGCTGATGTAAGTGACCATCCAAGAAACCCGGTCATCGGGACCCGTGCATTCGGTGGCACTGCGAAGCACGTTGCGCAACATGTCACGGCCACCATTGGTGGCTATCGGGAAGGCGGGGTTGTATCGTGCGTCAAGCACTTCCCAGGACACGGAAACACCGATACCGATTCACATTTCTCACTGCCGATACTGAACCACTCAATTGAGAGGCTGAACACGGTAGACCTCGTACCGTTCATTGCCGGAATTCGGGCCGGCGCGGACATGGTGATGGTCTCGCACCTGCTCGTGAGATGCCTCGACCCGGATACTCCCTCCTCCCTATCCGCAAGGATCATCAACGCCCTTCTCCGAGTTCAGTGCAAGTTCCAGGGCGTGATCGTCACCGATGCGCTGGACATGAAGGCCGTCACGGACACATACGGATTGGCCGAGGCATCCGTACTCGCTGTCATGGCTGGGTGCGACCTCGTTGCCTTCAACGGGACCCTCGACGACGGTCGCGCAGTCCACGCCGCCCTCGCCGGGGCGATTGCCTCCGGCAGGCTCCCTGCCGAACAAATCGAAGCCTCAATCGGGAGGACACGCGCACTGAGGCGAAGCATACTGAGGAACCGCCGTCCATTATTGGACGTCGTCGGCTCAGAGGCACACCAAGCACTCGCGCTACAAGTAGCACGACTTGCGGTGACCTCATTCGACCCATCACCAGTGCGAACAGACGGTGGCGCGATAGTTGTGGAGTTTGACCCGCGTCTCCCATTTGCCGACCCCAACGTCCGGCCTCCGTACCGTCGATTTGCAACCGACTACGCATCGAGACTCCCGGCACAGGAAACAATCGTGATTCACCCACACGATTGGCCGGCTCAGGCGGAAAGCCTCGTGCCAAGGATCCGGGCCTCGGGAACGGTGATCATCGCCACGCGAAACGCTTGGCGCGACCCACAACAGGCATTGGCACTAACGACTATTTGCAAGGCGTCGGGCCGCGCAGTCCACGTAGCCATGAGAGATCCGCAGGACACAGCGCTGACCGACGGCATGGCGCACCGATTTGCGACATACAGTGACGACCCATCATCGATCACCGCGATTGTTGACGTACTGACCACCGGATCGGTCACGACGGGACGGTGCCCGGTATCGCTATCCTGATCCATGGACAACGGCTCACCATCTGGAAGACCGCGGTCCAATCCTAGCGAGCGAGATCCCTCTCGCGGTGCAAGATGGAGGTCGACTTGGTTACCCAACTGGACGTGGAACTGGAACTGCTGTGCGACTACGAATGCCTGGTGGGCGAAGGCCCTGTCTGGCACGACACGGAACAATGTGTGTACTGGGTGGACATCTATCGCGGCACCCTGTACCAATACGACCCGGCAACCGGCGAACACGGTGAGGTTTTCCGGGGCGACCGGTACCTCGGTGGCTTCACAATCCAGGAAGATGGTTCATTCATCCTCTTCCTTCAGGACGGGGCCATCCATCACTGGGACAAGGAAAAGGTCACACCCCTGTTCCAACGGATCGCGACCCCCCACAAGGAAGACATCCGGTTCAACGACGTCAGCGCCGATCCGGCAGGACGGGTCTTCGCGGGGCTGACCGCCTTGATGCCAACCGCAGACAAGCGCCGAAGCCTCTATCGCCTCGATCCGGACGGGTCACTTCGAGCAGTGGTCGATGGACTCGGCTGTTCCAACGGCATCGGCTTCACTCCAGACCATCAGAAGATGTACCTGACGGATTCCTCGGACCGCGTGATCTGGCTATACGATTATGACGTCGCCAGTGGGAAGCTTGGTTCCCGTGCACCATTTGTTGTGGTTCCCGAAGGTGGGGATGAAGGCGTGCCGGACGGAATGACCGTCGACGCAGACGGGTACGTGTGGTCTGCAAGATGGGGAGGCCACAAGCTTGTTCGGCACGCTCCATCAGGTGAAGCGGTCGCTGAAATCCGGTTCCCGGTAGAACGTGTCTCAAGCGTGATCTTCGGTGGAGCCGATTTCACGGACTTATATGTGACGACGGCTCGCGGAGTGAGTGGGACGGCAGACGAACCAGTGGTCGACGACCCGAACCGGCCGGCAGGGGCCTTGTACCGGGTGAAGGTAGGACATCTCGGTATCAGGGGAGTCGCCGAACCCCGGTCAAAGGCGCGCCTCCCTCAGGGGTAGAGGCAGCCGACCGGAAAAGAATGCCGCGTCTGATGCCGCGCGACGCAGCATTATGACGAGTCAGGTCGACACTTCCGAAACCATGCGGCATGACGGCCCGTTCACTGATCGGCCGGGGGTAAACGTTACCCTCGATTTCGATCAGGAGAACTCTCGATCCAACCAATAGCGCGACGGATAACGCGTCGAAGGGAACATCTGCAAGCCGGGCAGCAGCCAAGTTGGTGGCTGCTGTTTCTGGCCGCCATGACCCTGGCGTTCTGCCTGGTCGCGAAGCCGGCACCAATAGCTGACGCGGCCGGGTCCATCACGAACACCAGTGTGGTCCTCGGAACAACCACCGCCGGAGCCGTGACGACGGCAACGATCGGCTTCAAGCCCCAGGCAGCCATCCCGAGCGGTGGCACGGTCCGCATCACCTTCCCCGGAGCCCCGTCCGCCTACACCCTCAGCCCCACCGCCATCTCCGGAACCGGGTTCGCGACCGGAACCGTCTTCACCGTCCAGAGCCTGCTCTCCACCACCATCACGGTTGCCGCAACCAACCCGGCCGGCGGGTTCGTCACCACTGGCGGCACCGCCCTCACCTTGACGCTCAACGGCGTCCGCCTGCCACCCAACGCCACCACCGGCACCCTCGGCGTCCTGGACGCGCTCACCACGGTCGACGCACAATCAGCCACACTCGACACCATTTCCGGCAGCCTTGCCTTCCCGCAGCTGACCACCGCAACGTTCACCGGCATGTCCATTTCCCTGTCGTCGACCACCAAGGGCGCGACGGGCATCATGACCGTCGGCTTCACGACCGTGAATGCGATCCCGGCAAACGGCGTGGTCGTGGTGACGATTCCGGCCAACTACACCGCAACCACGGGGAGCCAGGTCGTCGCACTCGCCGGCTTCACCCCGGCGAACGCATCGGTCACCGGGCAGAGCCTCACGATCACCAATGGCTCGTATGCGGTGCCCGCCTCGACCGCGGTCAGCTTCACGGTCTCCAACATCACCAATCCCTCTACCGCCGGCTCCGGAGCCAGCTTCGCCCTCCGCACCCGGACCGCGACCGTCTCCGGCCAGGTCACCTATGACATCGACGCGGGCACGGTCACCGGCCCGGCCATCCTGAACGCGACCCTGTCCGGGTCGTCCATCACCCTCGCCAACCGGACCGCCGGCACCGCGACCACTGCCACGATCCAGTTCACCCCGGACGACGTTTGGCCCGCCGGGGGCATCGCCAAGGTCACTTTTCCGGCGGCCTTCACCTTCGGGTCCCCGATGTCGGCAAGCATCATCGGCGCCAATGGGTCCATCCAGAGCCCGACGGTGTCGGGACAGGTCGTGACCCTGACCCGGTCGGGAGGCACCGACACCGCCTCGGGCACGGCGGTCACGGTCGCCCTGACGGGCGTGATCACCCCGAATGCCTCGGGGGTGGTGACCTACGCCAACAGCGCCATCCAGCTCCTCCAAGCCGATGGCACCTCGGTCGTCGGCACCTCGACATCGGTCTCCAGTAACCAGAGCATCAGTGCCGGTTCCCTGACCACCGAAGGGGTGACCGCCACGCCAAACACCGCCGGATCACTTGCCACCGTCCGGGTGGCATTCACGGTTTCCAACCCGGTCCCGTCAAACGGGACCATCGCGATCACGTTCGCGAACGACTACGTCCTGACCAGCGCTACCCTCGGCGCCGCGACGGCACGGACCACCGCCGGGACCACCATCGCCCTGGCACCCTCGTTCAGCGTCAACAACGCCACGTCGACGGTCACCCTTACGCTGGGCAACGCCGAGACGGCCCCGGCCGGTTCCCTCGTCGTCGTCACCGTGGCGTCGGTCCGCCTTCCCCAAGTGGCCGGACGGACCGTCGGCTCGTCGCCACGGTTCTCGATCACGACCCGCAATGCCACCGCGGTGCTCATCGACTCCGGGACGGCCAGTGATGCCAGCACCGTCGCCGCCGGTGCACTGGTGGCACCGTCGGTCACCCTGACATCGCGGACGACCGAACCGGCGAACGAGGCCGGCAAGCCCGTCAAGGTCACCGCAACCTTCACCCTCTCGCCCCAGAATGCCCTCGCCGTCGGCGGTTCCGTCAAGATCACCTTCCCGACCAGCCCGGCTTCGTACGGCCTCTCCACCATCTCGGTCGAGACGACCACCCTGACGATCAACGGTACGTCGTTTACGGTTCCGGGGCTCTTCACAGTCAGCCCGTACTTCAGCGCGCCGGATGTCGAATTGAACTTCGGCGGCTTGAACAACGGCCCACTTGCAGTCGGCACCACCGTCGCGATCACGATGACCGGGATCACCAACCCGGCATTCAGCACTGTCTCGGCCAGCACACCGGTCGGATTGCAGTCGACGTGGCAGATCACCACGCGAACCCCGACCACTGCCGGCATCCTGCCGATCGACACCGCGACCATCACCATGGGCCCGGTCATCATCCCCGCACCCCTTGGGGGCCCGGACGCTTCACCATCAGGGGTCTCCGCCTCGATCGGCCTGCCTCGCCTGAGCTTCGCCACTGGACAGGCGGGTGTCAGCGAACGTGCCACCGTCGCGATGAAGCTCACCAACCCGCTTTCAGGTCCGAGCCTCGTCCAGACATCCGGATCGGGTGCGGACGTTGCCTTGGAGGTCTCGCCGGCGGGAACGGCGCTCCTGAATGTCGGGTTCACCACCTCCCGGCAGCTGCCGACGGGCACGACCATCTCGGTCACGCTGCCCAGCGATGCATCCTCGGCAACCGCGGACGGCGCCTTCGTCCTGGGTGCGACGACGGATGACGTCCTCACCCCCCTGTCATCGCTCCCCACCAACCGGGCGACCTTCACCCACACGGCGTGGTCCGCCGGCCAGACGTCGGTCATGGCCACGGCCACCCTCAATGAACCGATCGTTACGGGCACGCGCATCGTCTTCTCGGTCGGCCGGATCCGCCTGCCACGCACCGCCGGAACGCCCCAGATCAGGCTCTCCGTCAGCGGGGGTTCGGATGTCACGCTGTCAACGAGCCTGACCTACCCGGGCCAGATCCGCGTCACCTTCCCGACCGAAGGGTTCGACCTCACCGGCACATCCCTCACGGGCGGTGGCACGACCACGGTCACGAGTGTCAGCGGGGCAACGAGCAACGGCACGTTCGTCCTGAGCCGCCCGGGCACGCGCGAACTGGTCCTCACCTACCTGGGCAACGCGACCTTCTCGACCACCGGGGAACTACCCACCGGTGCCGTGGTCTCCATCCCCATCGACGGGGTCCGCCTGCCGTCCACCGTCCCAACCGCGAACACGGTGGGGACCTACGGGACCACGGGCATCACCGGGACGACCGGGAACTTCACGGTCC
>BJHB01000203.1:0-5959 GCA_014191415.1 Chloroflexota bacterium | reverse complement strand
CCGGCACTGCCCCCCATGGTGCACTGACGCTTCGGGTCAATACGACGGCTCTCCGCAAGAAATCGGACTGCCGAGATACAGTCCTCGACGTCGGTTTCACCCCACCTGCCATTCAATGCCCGACGGTAGTCCCGACCGAAACCCGTACTGCCACGGTAATTGACATCGACAATCGCAAAGCCGCGGGTCGTCCAGAACTGGATACCGAGCCTGTATCCGGAACCGACGGCACTCGTCGGACCACCGTGGCTCAACACGATCACGGGAGGCAATTCACCTGGGGGCGCAACCCATTCGGCACTTGTCGGCGCATAGAAAAGTGCGTGCGCGCGTGCGCCATCCCCAGTGACAAAACTGATCGGTTCGCCAACCGAGACGGACCCCTGAGCGACCTGCACTGCACCCTGCCGGACCAGATTGACTGTCGATGATGGATTGTCAACCTCAAGGTCAAATTCGAGAAGCGAACCCGGGAGCACCGGGGAGGACGCAACCAGTGCAACCTTCAATCCGGAACTGGCAATCGGTGCCTGAAACTGGGAGAACGGCAGGCTGAGTGCATTCGCCATCCCCAACGGAACATCTACCCTGAACAAGTTGCCGTCGGCACCATTCAGTGCCATGACCACCGCGCTGCCATCGGGCAGAAGTACGTACGGTGCCGACCCTAAACTCCACATCGGCCCAGCGCAGTCCTGATCGACCCGCCATACCGCAGCCAACGGCTCAGACCCCCCAGCTGATCGGTGAAGGTTCCACCATCCTGTCCGGTCCGTCATCGCATACAGGTCGCCATCGCTATTCCACGCCGGATACGTCACCGCCTCCCCATTGCCAGAACCGCCCGCAAGGAGCCAGGGTTCGCCAATGACCACGGCACTCACTTGGTCGAAATCGGCCACCCAAAGCAAGGTTTCGTCCCATGGCATGTTCGGGTGGTCCCAAGCCATCCACGCGATGCGAGTGCCGTCGGGAGACACCGTCGGGCACGCCACGAAGTCCGCGGGAGGGATGCGACCGCCGCGATCTCCAGTTCCACCAGCCACCAGGTGAGTGCCCGGAGTGCCGTCGGTCCTGAAGGCGACGAGTTCGTTGACGACGTCTGTGGCTTGCTTACCTTCGTGGCGCTCCCTGACGGCGACAATCCAATCGCCGTTGGGAGTTACGACGCCATCCGCGTAGCGATGCCTGGCTCCGGTTTCTTCGGTCACGCCGACTGGATCACGGTCGCTTCCCGCTTGCCTGAAGACACGCTGCGTGACGAAGTCCACGAACCACAGTAACGGACTGCCATCTTCGCCCTGTGTAAGCCAATACGCGCCACCGCCGTATTCATGCACTCGCGATCGCACGTTGAACGGCGATTTCGTCCAGTCACGGACTAACCCACCCACGGTGCGCTCTACGACGACCACGCGCCCCGCTTCTGTCGGACGTCCCTCCAGCCAGAAGAGGGACCCGTTGGATGCATATGCCGGAGACAGTAGCTGAAGCCCGCCTGTCGCCATGTCTCGCGGAGCGATCGGCGAGTCCCATTCTCCGAACGGGGCCACTTGCTTCAAGTGCGGTGGATGCACGTTACCTATCGCCACGACATGACCTTCCAAAACCAACTGATGAACTCACTGAAGAACAGTGTCCCTGAGTTTCTATCAAGCCGTCAACGCTCACCACTGGGGTGGCGGACCAGTCGCACGCTACCATGCGTGTCATGAGATATGGACACGTTGCCGGTATCGACCGACCCGTTGCGCGGATCGTTCTCGGGTCGACCTCATTTGCCCAGGGCCGCGCTGACCTCGCCAAGGACCTCATCGAAACGTACCTCGCGGCGGGCGGAAACATCGTTGATACAGCCGCAATCTACGGTGGCGGATGGTCTGACAGGAACATCGGCGAATGGCTTCGCACTGGTGGACGGCGTGAAGACATCCTGATCCTTTCTAAGGGTGCACATCATGACTCACGGGGAGACCGCGTGAGTGCTACCGAAATCAGCTACGACCTCGGGTTGAGCCTTGAACGCATGGGCACTGATCACGTGGACTTGTACGTCCTCCACCGGGACGATCCGAACGTCCATGTCTCAGAAGTCATGAACACCCTGCACCACCATCACGCTCGCGGGCGAATCCGAGCAATAGGCGGATCAAATTGGTCAATTCCGCGTATAGAGGAAGCTAACGCGTACGCAAGGCAGCATGATCTCGTGCAATTCTCCGCGAGCAGCCCGAACATCGCCCTCGCTGTGGCGAAGGAACCGATGTGGGCAAACTGCATTTCGATCTCAGGCGATGAGGCGTCAAAGGCTTGGTACGGAAGCCACGCCATGCCCCTGTTCTCGTGGTCGTCGCAAGCAGGTGGGTTTTTCTCGGGTAGGTTCAATCGTGACGACCACTCGAACGCGGACATGGTCCGGGTCTACTACAACGATGAGAATTGGGCGCGTTACGACCGTGCGGTCACTTTAGGCGCAGAACTCGGACTGACCCCAACGCAAGTTGCCTTGGCGTGGGTGTTGAACCAACCTGGCCTTCAGACCCACGCGCTTGTCGGGCCCGCAACGGTCGAGGAACTCCAAAGCAGTCTTGCGGTTGCGGACCTCGAACTCTCGCCAGAACAGGTGAGGTGGCTATCACACGGTGACCTGTGACCTGCGCAACTGACGAAGGTCCTCCAACCATCGTCCGGCTCCACCTGAACCACTTCCGCCCAACGAACCCGTCGTCACCACCTTTACCGACCGAGACCATCCTCCTTCATGGCCTCGGGGTTTCCGGTGCGGTGTGGGCGGGGTTCGCCCGCAGGTTTCTTGCGCGTCCAGTGATCGCCCCGGACCTTCGCGGGCACGGTGCGTCTGACCCGGCACCGTTGCCACACCAGTACACTCCGACCAATTACGCGGCCGATGTCCTCGCGCTTCTGGACGCCAGCGGAACGGGCGAACTTCGTACGGTCATTGGCCACTCATTGGGTTCGCTCATCGCACTAGCGATGGCCAAGGCAGAACCCTCACGGATCAAGCGACTAATCCTCATCGACCCACCACTTGATCCGACGATCAGCAACGAGGTTGTCGGAGAAGTAGCGCGTCTTCGTAAAGTACCGCCAGGACCCCTCGAGGACTACTTGGCAACCTTCCACGGAGACGTCGCAGCACGTTCGCTGGCACGTCTATTCAGATGCGCGGCGCCCGGAACCCTGGAGACCTACATCGCCTCCCCACGAGGCGCGCCTTGGGCGTGGCATGCCGCGTCCGAGCTGAACGTGCCCGTTCTGATCCTCCAAGCTGATGTGACCACCGACGGAGCACTTGGAGATGACGCAGCCAAACGCTTCACGCGGCTGTTGCCTCGGGGGACTCTCGTCAAGATTCCCGGCGCATCTCATGCCATCCATGCCTCACGCCCACGTGAAGCAGTCGCCCAAATTGATCAATTTATTGCTTCGACGTGATTGGAAACCCGTTGGCTCACATGCTGATTTTCAAGGCGCGGGAGACCGCCCTCAAGCCAAAACTCTCGCCCGATCAACGAACCGAATGCATGGGCATGATCACGTGCGTGTAGTCCTCTACACCAACCCCCTCGATGACCGCAGGGGAAAGCGGACCGGTCAACTTTAGGTGAATTCGGTCGGATTTCAACACACCCAGAACATCGGACAGGAACTCGGCACTGAACGAGATGTGTGTCTCATCCCCGCTGATCCCCGCAGGCATCTGGCTCTTGTTATCTCCCACATCGGGTGCCGTCGCAGTGATCTCGAGCGTGCCCGGCGTCACCCCACCTTCGTCCCCAGGTTGAAGGTCCAGACGAACCACGTTCGCCGCGTCCCTGGCGAAGATTGATGCGATTTTGATCGCCGTCGCCAATTCCGACCGCGAAATCGTCATCTCAGTGGTCGCAGTCTTCGGGATCACACGTTGCAAGTCGGGGAACTGGCCCTCAAGCAACCTGCTCACCAGAACGGTCTCACCATCAGCGGTTCGCACGCGGAATAGAACTTGGGTGCGGTTTCCGGTGACGCTCAATTCAACTTCGTCGTCGTCACCGCCTAGCAGGCGACCGAGTTCCGTGAGTGCCCGCGCGGGAACAATGATGTCTAGCGGCTCCGGCAATCCGTGGTCGAGACGCGCGTGCCTGACGGACAACCGGAAGCCGTCCGCAGCGGCAAGCGTCAACTGTGCGCCGGACACCTTGACGTTCACTCCGCCAAGAACCGGACGGGACTCGTCACGGGCTGCACTGAATGCAACCTGATCGATCATCGTCCTGAACTCACGCGATGGAATTCGAACCGCTGGACGGTCATCGCCGGTCGCCAAAGGTGGAAATTCGTCGGGGTCCATGCCCTTGACGTTTGCGCTAATGCGGTCGCACGAAAGGTGAAGCGGCGCCCCACGGGTCCCGCCATCGATCGAAACATCCTTGCCAGACGGCAGCGAGTTCACGAATTCGGCTAGGAGGCGGGCAGGCACGGTCGCGCGTCCCTCCTCAAGTACCCGAACGGAGATCCAAGTCGTGATCCCAAGTTCCAGGTTGGTCGCAGCGAGACGAAGTCGCTCACCATCGGTCGCAAGCAAGACGTGCCCAAGGACCGGCATGGTCGTCCGAGAACTCACGGCGCGGCCAACGGTGGCTAGGCCACGGCTCAACTGCTCCTGCACACAAACGATACGCATTGGATCACTATTCCTTTCGGCAACCCGTGAGTACTGTACCGCGTGACGACGATGGGTTTGAAATCGAGCGAACCGAGACCTGGTTTCGGTATCGATCGGGGCGTCAACCTTCTCGAATCGACCCGAGAGACCAGCAGACCTCCGTGATCATCTGGTCAAGGTTTGGGTCATCCTGCCGGAGCGAACCTATTCGTGCGACTGCATGCATCACAGTCGTGTGATCGCGTCGACCAAGATGGCGGCCTACTTCCGAAAGGCTCATGTCCAGCTGTTCCCGCATCACGTACATTGCCGCGTGCCGTGCCAGGGTGACATCGCGGCTCCGACCCGGACCTGACAACATTGCTTCATCAACCCCGAAGACAGCGCTGATTGCCGCGAGTACCCGGGATGCCACCGGCGACACGGCACGGCGGGGATCTCTCGGAGCAAAGTTCGTCGGCTCTTCGCCAGCTCTACCCTCTAGTACTTGGCCACCACGCGCTACTCCGTGATCTCTACTCGCCAGCCTGGCTGGACCTACAGATCGGACGGCGGGGTCTGTCCCCTGAGGTGGTCGCCCTATGGTCCCGGCCGCCCTCAGCCTCAGGAACGCTCCCTCAAGGTCTCGAACGCTCCCTCCCACTCGATGGGCAAGGTGTTCCAGCGCCTCATCGGGTAGGGAAGGAACGACCCCAACGGCAAGCGCCCTCAGGATTGCAAGCCTGGTCTCATGGTCCGGCGGGGGCAACGGCGCAACAAGCCCTGATCCGAGGCGCGACGCGAGCTCCGGGTCGGACTGGGTCAAATCGCCGATAGAGCCGCGTGTAGAAACCACGACTTGGCTACCAGCGTCCAGCGCACCGCAAATCAGATGGGTGGCAATCGCGCGGGGAATGGGACCAGATGCCAACGCGACGTGCAGATCATCTATCAGCACCGCCAATGCGCGTCGGCCCCATCGACGGGCACGCGCGGAGGACTCACCCAAGTCATATCCGTCGAGCCCAACGTCACTCACGATCGTGTACCCGTTGATGAGAAAGTAGCTTCCATGCATGGAGGTTGGCTTCGCTCCGTGCGACGCGAAATCCCCATCCCTAGATACCGACCCAACGGGACCAACATCCCTGCCCAGATCTTCGAGCAATACGGAAGCAATAGCGCCAAGCAGATGAGACTTGCCCGTCCCGGATGGTCCAACGATCGTGAGCGGGTTGTATTCCCTTCCCGGTGCCAATGCGACGGCCCGTGCGGCTGCAAGCGCAAATGAGCAGGTTGGCCCAGAAGTAAAGT
>BJHB01000202.1:0-5971 GCA_014191415.1 Chloroflexota bacterium | reverse complement strand
CCTGGGCGTCATCGGGTACGAAAGCGGTGCGACCCTGCTCATCCAGGGTGAACTCGCCGGCAGCCGCGGGGCCGTTGGGGAACCCGGCCGACGTCTCGGACAGGGCGCTCGCGTCATCGGCACCGATGGCATGATGGAGTTCTGGACCGGCAGACCCGCCGACAAGGACCTCCGGAGCGACGGTGACATGGCCCAGCCGGAGGGATCATCAGCGAAGTACAACGACGAGTTTGGTGTGGTTCGGTACATGAACGCGACTACCGGCGGGTGGGTGAACGTCGAAGCGACGTGGCACGACTGTTGGGCGCACCAGTGCCAGCAAGTTGTGGATGTCCTCGACGGGAAACTCGATTACGACCGTGCCATCAGCAATGCCACCCATGGCCGCGTTGTGACCGAAATCATGATGGGCCTCTTCGAGAGTGCCCGGAAGCGTCGTCGGATCGAACTGCCTCTACTCACCAAACTCAACCCGCTGAGCCTCATGGTCTCCAATGGTGACTTGCCCGTGGAATGGCCCGGTCCATACGAACGCCGGTCACGCCTCGTGCGCGGTGAAGGGATGACCTGGCACGAGAACTGATCCGGCCCGGTACAGACGCGGGATGCGAACAGGGACGGGGTCTCTGTTCGCACCCCGACGATAGAACCCGCGGTACGATTGCCCCGTGATCCAGCAAACAGCGCCAGCGCCAGAAGGTGCCTCCACCGAAACCGGTCGGCTTGGCGATGGCACCGGGCGTCTGGATGGCCTGCGCGCCCACCTTGCCATCTATGGGCTCTGGATCATCATCGTCGCCTGTTGCATCCTGACGTTCCTGATCCTCCGGGCACCGGTCGAGACCACTCTCGCAGCCTTGTATGGCTTCCGAAACCCCAATGCGGTCGAGATCAAGTTCAGGTTCCAGGCGACCTACCTGCTATTTGAACTCTTCTGCGGATCGTTCCTTTTCGGGTTGACCGTCGTAAGCGAACACTCGTTCAGGACAGCCTTGTCATGGTCCGTGGTGTACCAGCGGGCGTTCCTGCCTGAACTTGGTCGGCGGTTCATACGGATTTTCGGCGGTCTGGTGGTCGCCGCAGCACTCGGGATCGCTGCCGACATCTACGTGGTTCGGTTCCTCTAGGAGGCAATGCGCGCGCGCTCCCGGGTTCTGCTCAACTCTAAGGGATGGTGGCGAACGCATGAGAGCACCGGAAATCCAGGTTCGAGAGATCCTTGCATTCGACGAAGCGACCAAGGCGTCGCTCGTCTCAATTCTGGTTCGCGTGGTGGATGACGGCGCGGCCGTCGGATTTCTCGCACCACTCGACCCGAACGAAGCCGAGGCGTACTGGGCGCGTCTCCCGCGTGCTGACGCTCGCGTCGTCGTGGCAACCGTCGGAGGAACCGTTGTCGGTACAGCGCAGGTCCACCTTGCGGGCCAATCAAATGGGCAACACCGGGCTGAGATTGCCAAGGTCCTCGTTGACCCTGCATGGCAGCGCCAAGGCGTTGGCCGCGCCGTCATTGCTCACGCGGAAGAGGTTGCACGCAGTCACGGCAGAACCACGCTCGTCCTTGACACCCGTGAAGGGGACCCGTCAAACCGGCTGTACCGTTCATCGGGATGGCGCGAAATCGGCCGCATCCCGGAATACGCGCGGTCAAGCTCCGGCGAACTCCATGCCACCGTCATCTATGCCAAGTGGGATGAGCCCATCCCGTGAGCTTCCTGGTGCCCTGCCAGTGACTACAACCTGACGATTGCACGCGGGCGGGGGCGTTGAATCGGATGGAAGCCGCCGGAGATCCCGACGGAACGCCGGAGAAACTGCATGAGCCAACTCGCAATCCTTGGAGGCCCCAAGGCGATTTCAAGCCCAAGCCCCAATCTCTTCCGATGGTCAGAAGTAACGAGCGATCACGAAGACGCAGTCTTGGACGTCCTCCGACGCGGAGCGATGTCTGGCACCGATGTGACCCGCCAGTTCGAACGCGAGTACGCCGCGTGGCAGGGCCAGACCTACGCCGTCGGGTTCAACACCGGCACTGCCGCCCTTCATACCGCGATGTGGGCCGTTGGAGTTCGCGCGGGCGACGAAGTTCTCTGCCAGAGCATCACGTACTGGGCATCGATCCTTCCCGTGTACTCACTCGGCGCAACCCCCGTCTTCATCGACATCGAGCACCACTCCCTTTGCATTGACCCGGACCTCCTGGAAACTCGGATTGGCCCACGCACCCGGGCAATCGTGGTGACCCACAACATGGGCTACCCAACCGACATGGATAGGGTGATGGCGGTCGCCCGACGCCACGGTCTCAAGGTGATCGAGGATGTCTCGCACGCCCACGGCGGGTTTTTCAGGGGTCGCCGTCTCGGCACCATCGGGGACGTCGCTGCCTTTTCATGCATGAGCGGCAAGTCGTTTCCGATTGGTGAAGGCGGCATGCTCACGACTGACGACGCTCAAGTCCATGACCGGGCCATCGCATTCGCTCACTACGAGCGGTTTGACGAGACCATCGAGGAACCCGACCTCGCTCCGTACCGGGGATTGCCCATGGGCGGAACCAAGTACCGGATGCACCAGATGAGTTCCGCAGTCGGGCGGGTACAACTCCGAACCTACGACCAGCGCATGGACGGCATCCAGCGCGCCATGAACGAATTCTGGGACCTTCTCGAAGGTGTCCCAGGCATGCATGCACATCGCGTCAGCCCAACTTCCGGTTCAACGATGGGTGGTTGGTACAACCCGAAGGGTCTGTTCGTGCCGGAGGAACTCGGTGGCCTCTCGGTCACGCGGTTTTGCCAAGCCGTCAAGGCTGAGGGCATCGACTGCAGACCTGGTCTTGTGTACAAGCCCCTGCACCTGCATCCGCTCTTTCACACTGCGGACATATACGGGCACGGCAAACCTACTCGGCTAGCCTTTGCGTCCCGGGACGTTCGGGAACGACGCGGTGACCTCCCGGTCGCCGAAACCATCGGCAAGCATGTCTACGGCATCCCGTGGTTCCGGTCCTACGACCGCGAAGCGATTGCCCGCTATGCCGATGGCTTCCGGAAAGTCGTTGCGAATCACGGCGAATTGCTCGCCGGGGACACCGGAGACGCGGCATCGCTGGCGGACTGGCAAAACGAACCGCTGATCTGACCCTGGCATCACCGACCGGCACAATCCCCGAATGATCATTCGAACAGTCCTGAGTGACCGAACATTCGTGACGGCAGCGTCTCGAGGCAATGTCGCCGCGTGGGGCCACATTGCCAGTGACTGGCGTCCAATCGGTGGCAGGACGTCCGGTGACCAAGCGCCAGCGCTTGCTCATGCCCAACTTATTGACGGCTATCGTGACGCCGCTATACGTGGTCTGACCTTGGCAATTGACCTGACGCCTCCCGGCGCCGGACGTGATGCGCTCCTCATGCGTCGCGTGGCCGACGCGAGTGGCATTGGCTTGATCGTTGCCACCGGAGCGCACGTGGATCCAGTGCGCTTGGCACGGATCGAGACCAGGAGCGTTGAGGCCCTTGCGGAGTGGTTCGCCTTCGAGATCTCGACTGGCGTGATGCCAATCGCCGGGGATAGTCACGAAGGGATCAGTCTCGTCACTGACAATGCCATCGGCCGGGCGACCGACGCACTGAACATCTCTCCAGTCCGCGCCGGGATCATCCGCATCACCGTTGGCGACGCACCACTATCGGAAACCGACAGGAAACTGGTGGAGGCAGCCGCGATTGCATCTGCGGCAATGGGCACCGCGACGGTGATCGTGACGAATTCCCCAGACGCATTCGTGGCGGCTGCCCGACGCTTTACCGGTGCCGGCGGTTCGACGCGCAAGCTCATCCTGGCGCGTGCAGTCCCACCCAACGTGCCCGCAGCAATTACTACCTCCGAGGCGCTCAGGTTGCTCGACACTGGCGCGAATATTGCCGTCGATGCCCGGTATGGCCCGCAGCTCTTGGGTTCTCTGGCGAATGAAGTTCCCGGCCGGATGGGATCAATCCGTTCCCACACCATCTTGCTGCGGACCGTACCGACCTTGCAGGTCTCTCACAAGCCAATCGTGGACGACGACGATGCGCGTGGTGATCCCGAAGTTCCATCGACCATGGTCACCGGGACCTTTGAACCCCTAGCCACCAACATCCTTGATGAGCGCTTTGCACGTCAACTTTGGGTAAATACCGAACGGATTGTTTCGCTTGACAGCGCAAATCCGACCGCCTGACGCGGTCGGGAAGCGCCAATCCAGGTCGTTTCTATCCCGAAATCGGTGCTCACGGAACATCCCAGAGCCCCCGGGCGTTACAAGGGCGTGGAACCAATGACATGGCTCATCATCTGCGGTGCCGGAGCGATCATTCTCTTTATCGGACTAGCTTCCGATGATGCTGCGGTGATCGGTGCATTTGCCAGGCTTCGCGGTCACCGCACGCTCCAACTCAGGACCACGGTTGCCTCCGCACCGGGCTATCCCACGAACTAGCGCAGGTATGCCACCTTGCCCATCCCGGTAGATTATTGCTTGCTTAACTGGACCCCTTGAGTTGCTGCCTATGAAGGCTTCCGTATCGATATCCCACGACAACTTCGTTGTGGACGGCACTCCTACCCATCCCGGCCGGACTTGGAACGGTCACCGCGTCGAAGGACTCCTGTTTCACCGCCGTGCGTCGTCAGCCGCTTTCGCTGATGCAAGCCCGAAGACCCGGGACCTCTGGACGCATGCCGATGGAACCCCTTGGGACGTCGACAGGAATATCTCCGAGTTCATCAGCGTCCTGCCAGTCTGGCGCGCTTGCGGACTCGACGCCGTAGCGCTGAGCTTGCAAGGCGGACCCCCGACGCACGCAAACCGGTCAGTCCCGCCGTGGCAATCCCCAATCCGGCCTTGGCACTCTCCAGCATTCGCCCGCGACGGATCCCTTGATCCTGCCACCCGGTCACGGTTTGACCGGGTCCTGAACGCGGTTGCTGATTGCGGGCTTGTGGCCATCCTGGATCTATTCACCCCCGGACAGGCTGCCCGCCTGGATGACGAAGCTGCGGTCCGCCGCGCAACTGATCAGGTATGCCGTTGGCTTTTGGGCAGGGGCGACGAGAATGTCATCATCAATGTGTGCCAAGGATCAGGCACCCACAATCACAGCCACTCCGTGCTGCAACCAGAACGGATCAACGAGCTTGCAAGGAAAATTCGTGACGCATCCACAGACGGAAAGCGCCTTCTGGTAGGTGCCAGCGTGGCGGATGGTGTCATCCCAAGCGGGTTCGTTGCGGACGTTCTGTTTTCGCCACCAACACTCGGGCGCGGGTTACTGACATCCCGCCGGGCCATCGACGGGCTCCGCGAGACCACTGCATTCGCCGAACATCCACGACCTATTGTGGTTTGCGATGGCACCGGCGGTGACTTCGACCGTCCCGACAGCGACGTAGCGATTGCAACTGAAACCCACATTTCTTGGGGACTTGGAGACAGTCGGGCCCTCGAGCGGGCGGAGTGGGTCCCGGTCAACTGGCAAAACGACTCACCGGTCGGAATTGCCTACCTCGAAACTGTCCGGTCAATAACCGGGACTGGAACTTGGCCGACCGACCACCCGGATGTGCTCCTGTCCGATCAACGACGCATGCACGCCGCGTTCACCCATGCATTGCTAGGCCTCGGCCTGAACGCGGACGTCACGCCTGCAGGTGCGCCGTGATACCAACCAAACCTGCAAGTCACCCGGCAGGCCATCCCGGCGGAAGTTGCCTCCCATGACCAATCCATTGAGGTTTGCGACGATCCCCGAATTGCGCGCCCGTCTGGACAGCGGGGAGACAACCCCCGACGAACTCGCGCGCCTCGCGATCGATGGCCTCGAAACGATCGGACGCGACCTCAACGCTGTTGCGACAACCCTGCCCATCCGCTCCCAGTTGGATGTCGCCCGGCTATCTCGCCGGCGATCGCGATCATCCGCAC
>BJHB01000201.1:0-5982 GCA_014191415.1 Chloroflexota bacterium | reverse complement strand
GCCCGATCCATCCCCGGCCGAGGCACCCGTCGCCGCGGCTGAAACAAGATCGGTCGCCCACGCGGCTGCCTCAGCCCACGCGCTTACCAGTTGCCCTGACTGATCCAACTTCTCGCGGAAGTCCGGACGCGTGAGGCGCTCAGCCAGAAACTTGATTGTGTTCGCGATCAGTCGCGCTTCATTGGCGCGACCAACAGGCACCTCTACATCAGGTGAGGAATCTTCGGCCCATTCACGTGCAGCATTCGCGTCGGCATCACATTTGTCGGCATAGGCCTCAAGCCGATTGCCCCACTGGGTCGCGCCGCGGACTATTCCGGCCTCCCGGGATATCCAGTCCCATGAAGCACCATCGACGTTGACCGTTTCGGCCGAGGTGCCTTCCCCGGCGCCAGCCAGTCTGACATTCACGACCGGTGCCGTCTCCGCCCAGGCGAGGACCGATGCCCGTGAGAAATCGGAGGCGGGCAGCCTGAGCAAGGCACGCAGCCTCCGGCCGGGCAGCGTCTCGGAAAGCGGCGTGCCCCCGAGGTCAACGTGGGGCACCCCGGCCTGATCGAGCACTTCGGCGACGAGGCGGTGATAAGGATCTCGCTGTCTATAGACGATCGCGGCCCGGTGCAACGGCACTCCGGTTCCGACCACAGCAAGTAGCCGGCGAACGGCTTGCCTTACCTCCTCGGCGGGATCCGGCGCCCGGATGACTTGCAGATCCGACCGGAGCACAAGCGTTGTCGTGACTGGTTCGCGGGAGGCTTGATCGCCACCCTTCGAGGCCTCGCCGACATGTAGATCGGCTCGTGCGAGGGCGCCGGCAGGGTATGCACCCGTGGTTGCGTCTGTCAGGGTCGAGGCAATGCGGTTGGCGCGCGTGTCAGCCCGACCACGAGGATCGTCCAAACGAGGCAGGATGACGAGTACAGGTGCGAGACGTGAGAGCGATGCCAGTAGGTCTGCATCTGCGCGGTCAAGCTTCGTCGGGCCGACGAGGATGACGGTTCCCAATCGTGCAATTGCTTCGAGCATCGCCCGAGAGGGTGACGCCAGGGCGGATACAGCGTCGCGCGCAAGCGATACAACGTCGGAATCCTGGCTGGTGATTGCCCTGAACTCAGAGTAGACCTGTGAGGCCGCCCTGGCCGTGGCGCCGGCCGCCCCAGAGGCGAGGACATCATCAGGATTGGCCTCTCGGCTACGAAACTCCCGGAAGAGCCCGAGCAGTGCGAGGTGCAGGGATCGGTGGTGTCGGGTTTCGTGAAATGCATCGCCACGACCGTTCTTCATCGCGGTTCGAGCAAGGGCCGCGCGAACGGCGCTCAGTTCCGCGGTCATTCCGAGCGGTCTCGCAGTTGCCTCAACTCCTAATATGCGGGTAGCAAGTTCCGAGAGTCGCGCGTACGACACATTGATGTACGAGCTGACTTCTGCAATGGCGAGCTGCAGTTCGCGACCTACGTCGATGGTCGCCGTAACGAGCGTCACGGGAGCGAATCGGTCGGAAGCCTGTGCAATCGTGATGGCGTCCCGAAGCGCTGCAATTGTGTCCCGGCCCGGACGAACGGACATGATGCGGGGACCCGCGCCGCGCTCGGACGAGGCATAGGCTCCCATCACGCAGCGCTCCATTTGTGGACACGGGCGACGAGCACTACCCAAGCCACATGTTGGGGTGTGGTCTCATGCATGTTTGCAAGTATAGCACGTCACAGATCAATTTTGATAATGGCAGAGACGGTGCGCAACGTACGGGGTCGAACCTCGCTCGTGATGAACTTGTGCGGAACGAGCCTCACGCGCCCATCATGACACCAGTTTTGGTCAGTCGTTGCCCTCACGCAGGCGGTCGGCGTGATCAACGTCATCGAGTGCATGGCCGATCGCCCGAGAATGCTCGTCGGCCCTGGCACGCTTGCCCTCTTGTAAATCAGCCACTACCTCGTCATGCGAAACGGTCATCAAGTGATTGTGCTCGGCGTCGTCAAGTGCATGTCCGAGATCACGCAACCGGGCAGACTCATCTTCGTGAACGCGCGCCTCGAAGGCGTCGACCGCGTCTTCGAGTGTGAGCTTTCCGCGTTCAAGTTCCGCATCATCATCCAACGCCAACTCGATCTCGACCCGTTCATTTAAATGGATGAAGGCCTCGTGAATGTCGAACTCGGCAACAGCCTCGGTTGCATCGGCATCGGCACGATCGGCATCTGTCCCCTCCTCAACAAACGCCTCAACGGCTTCTTCAATCTCATGCAAGCGGGTTTCGGTCACTGGAACTCGACCGCCATCTGGTTCTGACACCGTCTCCATGCGTGGACCCTCCTTGGCCGCATCGCCTGGGACAAACGCTCCCTAATCCCGGCAATCTTTAGCACCGCAGCTTTACAACCAAGGTAGCACGGATGTGACACCGTTCCGGCCCAACTGAAACCCTTGAATCGATGTCGACGCGGTCGCCCTGCAGTTCGCAGTGGGACTGAACTCGACGTCCGAGCTTTGCCCCACGCAGCTTCGATATGAATGAACGATGCCCGATGAAAGAACGATGCCGGGAACAACGACACCCGCCGAACGCCCGGTGACGGACGCATGCGGGTGTCGTATCAGCTACGCACTTCGGCAGATTAGGGGGCCTTGGTGGGCGTGACCTCAGCTGCAGCACCCGGGCCTGTAGCGCCGGATGGACGCTGACCACCCGCGCCACTAGCGCCTGATCCACCGGCAGGTCGCTGGCCACCTCCCGCACCATCGGCGGGAGCAGCACCCTGTCCGGCTGAGCCCGCTCCGCCCGCAGGGCGTTGGCCGCCCCCTGCAGCGTCAGCGGGTGCCCCACCCTGTCCGCCGCCTGGACCCTGACCGCCTCCAGACCCATCCGCTGGGGCAGCTCCTTGGCCGCCGGCACCCGCTCCACCGGCGGGTCGCTGGCCACCCGGTGCGCCTTGGCCGGCAGCTCCCCCCGGAGCGCCCTGACCGCCTGCCCCGCTAGGGGCTCCTTGTCCCGGAGCACCGGCCGGCCGCTGACTGCCTGGACCTCCCTGACCGCCTGCACCACCACCAGTTGCTCCCGGTGTCACGATGCGGACGGCATCCTTGTCACGCAATGTGGCTTGACCGCTAATCACGATGCTTTCGTCTGGCTGGACCCCCGTCCTGACCTCGACCTTGCGGTCATCTCCAAGACCGAGTTCAAGCGGACGAAGCGCCGCGACATTCTCGTTGATCACAAATATGAACGGCTTGTCGTTACGAAGGAGGATTGCATCGCGAGGCACGACGGTCACATTGGTCCGTGAATCGAGCGTGACGCTGAGTTGGGCATACATGCCAGGCTTCAATTTCCCGGTCGGGTCGGCCGGCTTTACCTTGACCGTAAACGTGCGGCTCCGGGAATCACCGGTTGGGAAAATGCTTGTTACCGATCCCTGAAAGGTCTCGTTCGGATACGCGTTGACGGAAAAAGAAGCGTTCCCACCCTCACGGAACCGGGATATCGCCGCCTCCTCCACATTGAGCGCGATCTCCGTGTCTCGCGAGATGAGGGTGAAGACTGGGGTGGAGACCTGGACCACCGCACCCGCAGTTGCGATACGCTCGGCAACGATACCGTCGAATGGCGCAGTGATCTGGGTCTCTGAGAGGTTGACTGTCTGCAGTTCAAGGGCCGCTTGCTGCTGTGCAAGTGCTGCCTCGGCCTGACGGACCGCCGCCTCAGCCGCCGCCCGGTCGAACTCGGTGTACGGATTGCGCCGCGCACTGAGTTGTGCCTCGGACTGGGCCAAGGTGGCGCGCGCCGCATCCACGTCGTAGGGGAGCGGCCTCTGAAGCTTTTCCAAGGCGCTGAGCGCCGTCGCGTACGCACTTTCAAGCTGGGCCACCGTCGCCGGATCCGGGACGATCGTCTTTTGAAGCGTGGCAACCGCCGTGGCGTACGCCGTCTCCAGCTGGGCCACGGTGGACGGATCGGGATTGACCGCCTTGTCAAAGTTTGCCTGGGCCTGAACAACTGCCTGACGGGCCGTCTCGATATCGAATGGGGTGACGGTCTTCAGTTTCTCCAAAGCCGCTTGGGCCTTGTCGACCGCAGCCTGTGCGACGGCGATGTCATTTGGGCTCGGATTCGACACCTTTTCAAAGGACGCGCGCGCGACTTGTTCAGCTTCTTCAAGGAGCCGTAGGTCCCAGTCGGTTGGCCCTCCAACGGCACGTGCTTTGGAGAGGTCGTTCTGGGCGGTGAGGACAGTGATCTGCGCCTGGGTGGAAGCAAGGTTCAGCGCCTGGGAGGTAACAGTGCTTGTCGGCCCCTTTGCAAGGTCGGCATTTGCCTTGTCAAGCGCCGCTTGAGCCGCCTGAACCCTGAGTTCTAGCGTGTTGAGATCCTCTGGGCGTGCCTTGGCCGTGATGCCAGTGCCAATGCCTCCCTCGCGTGCCTGTGAAAGGCGCGTGCGGGCCTGATCAAGCGACAACTGCGCCGTCGCGATATCCTCGGCCCGCGGGTTCTGCAATTGGGTGAGACGGATCTTCGCCGTCTGGAGGTCGGCCTCCGACGCCCGGATGTCCTCGGCGCGCGTTCCGCCTTCCACCTGCGCGAGCCGGTTGCGCGCCGCGTCCAGGGATGCCTTGACTGCCTGGACATCTTCTGGACGTCCACCGGCACGCCCGGCATCGAGGCGAATCTTGGCAGCGTCCACCGCAGCTTGCGCAGCCTGGAGATCCTCCTGTCGACCGGTGCGTCCGGCCTCAAGGCGGGTGCGGGCCGAGTCGGCCGAGGCGATTGCGGCACGCATATCCTCATCACGCACGCCTGCGAGTGCCTGATCAAGCCTCACGCGGGCAAGGTCAACCGCGGCCTGTGATGCTGCGACATCGTCGGGCTTGGCACCGGCTTTGACGATGTCAAGGCGTGCCGTCGCAGCGGCGACGTTGGCAACCGCGCCGGCGACATTCGCCCGAGCCTGTGCAATCTGGGCATCAAGGGTCGCGTGATCGAGCTCGGCGAGAAGGTCTCCGGCCTGAACGACTGAGCCCGTTTCCGCAGCGGTCCTCACAATCCGGCCAGCAACTCTGGGCAGGATGGTTACTTGAGCTTTCGGGGCGATGGACCCACCGTAGGGAGACTTGACCTCAATGCTGTCCCGGACAACTTTCTGGACCGTCACTGGAATGCCTTGTGCCTGTCCGCTTGCCCCTGACCCAGCCGGAGCACCGGGCGCACCTGCCTGCCCGCCACCAGCAACCGGAGCGGGAGTCCCGCCCCCGCATGCAACCAGGAACATTGCGATTGTGCCGACGAGAACGGCCTGGCGGTGGGGGCTGCGCAGCGAATTGTTCATGGAGGGCTTCCTGTACCTCGGTTCCGGCTGGTCTGACTGATCGAAGGAGTCCGCAGGAACTTCTTTCCATGTCGATGGTGTGCGCATCATGGTGGTCTTGCTAATCGCCATTGTCGGCACTCCCGGCTACTGCAATCTTTGCAACCGAGGTGCTTATCCCGGCACCGGCGCCTTCATGACCGGCAACTCGCGCCGGCTCCCCGTCCTCGACGGTTTCGCCCGCGGTCACGGACGCCACGCTTGGGCGTCGGCGCGCACGCCAGGCCATGAACCTTCCGGGAAGGTTCGCAAGGTCGTCGAAGTAGCTGTAAAGCGCCGGGACGAAGATCAGGGTCAGGAGCGTGCTGGTGATCATTCCCCCAGTTATTACGGCAGCGACCGGCGAACGCGACTCAGCCCCTGGCCCGGTCCCGAGCAAAATCGGCAGCATGCTGCACACCAATGTGGCCGAAGTCATCAAAATTGGGCGGAGACGGATCGGCCCGGCACGAACCAGTGCGTCGCGAGCGGACAACCCTTCCTCGGATCGCAAGGTGTTGGCGTAGTCAACCAGCAGGATCGCGTTCTTGCTGACCAGACCGGTAAGCATGATGATGCCGATCAAGCTGAAGATATTCAGGGTCTTATCAAGGACATACAGACCACCAAATGCCCCAAC
>BJHB01000200.1:0-5985 GCA_014191415.1 Chloroflexota bacterium | reverse complement strand
TCAGCACGTTATTCGCCCTGATCACGGGCACATGCTTCGCGAACTGGCGACGGATTGGCGGTCGCGCCTCGGTCACCCCGCTCTCCGCCATCGGAGACACCGTGTGACCAACCTCTCCGCAGCGGACCGACGGACCGTCCTCCGCCTTGTCCTGTGGGTCTTCGGTCTCTACGCACTGACAATGGCCGGTCGGGTCGTCAGTGGCGATGGTGAGACAATGTTCCAGACCACACGCGCGGTCGTGGAGCGCGGACAACTCTCCATTGATCAGCGGCCGGAAGCAGCGGTTGGCCGTGGCGGGCGCTACTTCAGCAAATATGGTCTGGGGCAGTCAGTCGTCCAGGCACCGTTTGTCGTGGCCGGACGCGTGATCGCGATCCTTGCACCGATCCAGACACCACCAGACCTTCCGGCGCGGTTTCTCGTCGGCCTGACCAATGTCCTTGTTACTTCAATTGGAAGCAGCATTCTCTGGATGGTCGTCAGGTCAAGCGGAATAGGCTCGCGCGGTTCAACCGGGATCACCCTCGCAACTGCAACGACGACCTTACTGTGGCCTTATTCACGGGCCGACTTCGCAGAGCCTCTTCAGGCAACCGCCCTGCTTGCGGCCCTGCTTGCGGGACTGATCCTCTACGAAAAGGTGTCCGCCAATCAGTGTGCCGCCGATCTGGCGTTGAGATCGATTGTCAAATGGGGCTGCTCAATCGGGTTCGCGATCGGTGTGGCCTTCATGACCAAGGCCGCATCCCTCATTCTCGCGCCGGCTGTTGCAATTCCCGTCTTCGTCGCCGCATGGCACCTGACGCTTGCCGGTCAATCAAGGATCACAAGACGTGGACTGACCAGAGCCAGCGCACTTCTTTTTTCAGTGGGTTTACCCGTTGCAGGCGCCGGCTTAGCTCAGGCCCTGTTGAATTGGTATCGCTTCGGCAATCCATTCGAGTTCGGATACGGCGATGAGCCGTCGACCGGTTTCACTACCCCGATCTACGACGGAATTGGTTATCTCCTATGGAGTTCCGGCAAGGGGCTTGTCTGGTTCGCGCTTCCAGCGGCAATCGGCTGCCTCCTTCACGTCTGGTTGGTTCGGCGAAGGCCGATCATTTCACTGGTCTCTCTCTCAGTGTTCGGCATCGAACTCTGGTATTTCTCGCGATGGTGGGCGTGGCACGGAGACTGGAGTTGGGGCCCGAGATACCTCTACGTCACCATTCCCTTCCTGATGCTTGGATGGATTGCGCCGCTTCTCGCCTGGCCGAAGTGGCACTGGAGCGTCAAGACCGTCACCGGGTTGGTGGCGGTGACCGTCGGAGGATTTGGCCTTTACGTCAACGTCCTCGGTGTGGCAATTGACTACGGCGCGTATTACAGCGTCGTAGGGAACCAACTCGGCCGAGGCGTCGACGTGCGTGATGCACGTACCGTACCCCCGTTCTCCCCACTCCAGGGACACCAATGGCTGCTCCAAGCGTCGCTGTACGAGGTATTCGGCCCGTCTCACAAGCCGGCAGATAATCCGTACCGATACCGATTTCCGTGGGCCATGGCGTTCCCGGAACTTGTCCCAGAGGCGCCAGAACGCGCGTACGGCTTTGACTTCTGGTGGGCCGCGCGCCGCGGAACGTCGAGATTTCTCGACTACTGGTCCAGCCTGACGGCCATCTGGCTAGGGGCCATTCTCGTGAAGCACCTGCAGTCCATCTTCCGCGGCGGTGACCTTGACTCCGCCGGGTTGGCGCCACCAACCCAGCAGCATTCGTGACTTCACCAGTCGCTCGGCCGGCGTAACGCCCGGGCATGTATGGGGGCGGTGCGACTGTCTTGCAAGCACTTGTGGCACGCGCCATCCGTTGGGGTTTGTTGTGACCACCACCAATGGCGAGCTCGACGACCCTAGGTCAACCGGCGCGGCCGCTCCCGGTACTAGTCACAATCGGAGTTCATCACACCTGTTGTCGGTGATTGTGCCGGTCTACAACGAACGCAACACCCTGCCGGAACTGCTTGAGCGGGTTCGCGCACAGTCACTTTCCTGGAACGGCCTCGGTGTTTCACTCGAAATCATTGTCGTAGACGACTGCTCCAACGACGGGGGCGTCGATTTCCTCATCGGGGAAGCAGGACAGTCAACCTTCGCCGATGTGCATGTTCTTCGACACGCCAGGAACCGAGGCAAAGGAGCGGCGATTCGCAGTGGCCTTGAACGGGTCACTGGTGATGTCGTGCTCATCCAGGACGCGGACCTCGAGTACAACCCCGATGACTACGCCGCCCTGATCGCGCCGATCCTCGCCGGACAGACTCGCGTCGTCTATGGATCGCGGTTCCTAGCCCTCGGACCGCTTGGCCGACCGACTGGCATGCACCCAACCAACTGGGTTGCAAACAAGATCCTTTCCTGGACAGCGTCAATCCTCTTCCTCCGATCCATCACCGACGAGGCGACCTGCTACAAGGTTTTCGCGACTTCGGTCCTGCCGACCTTGAACCTGCGCTGCGAACGTTTCGAATTCTGTCCCGAAGTCACGTCCAAGGTCCTGCGTCGCGGCCTTCAAGTAATCGAGGTGCCAATCCGTTATCACGGGCGGGGCGGGAATGAGGGGAAGAAGATCCGGTGGCCGGACGCCTTCCACGCGTGGTTCACGCTCGTGCGCTACTGGCTCCGAGACTGACTCTTGCGATGACTCCTCTCCCAGCACGAATCATGTTTCCATGTTTCCCCTGCAGGTCACGCACGTGACAACCCTTGATCGGCAGGCTGATCCAAGTCTGGCAAGCGCCAGCACTGGCACACGTCGCGAACTCGTTGGACGTTTGCCAGTCGTGGTCGCGGTTCTTCTCGGTGCGACATATCTCGGCACCCGGATCGCGAACCTTGGATCACTACCAATGGTCAGCGACGAGGGGACCTATATCGACTGGGGGGTCCGTGCATGGCACGCCCGAGACCTTTCGGACTGGTTGGCTTCCCTTGAAGACGGCAAGCAACCGCTCCTTGCCTGGCTCATGATTCCCTTCCTGAGCGTCATCCCCGACCGGCTGATTGCAGGCCGCATGACATCAATTGCGTGCGGGGCGGTCAATGTGGCGCTCATGTGGTTGGTTGCCTCGCGACTTGGGGAACCGTGGGGTCAGCGGACTTCTAGGCTCGCCGGTCCGATCGCCGGGGCACTCTATGTCATTGCACCAGTTGCCGTTGTTCATGACCGAATGGCGCTCTACGACACACTCGTTACCACGGCATCGCTATTGGTGCTGCTCACCACCATCCATTGGTCCGAACGACCCGGCTGGATCCGGATGATCCTCGTTGGGTTTGCAATCGCCGTTTCAGTCCTCACGAAGCTTTCAGCACTTTTCTTTGTTGGGCTAGTCCCCGGTGTGGCAATTGCGTGGAACCCCGCATCCCGAAAGCAGTGGTGGCAACTGGCTCAAGCCGGCTTCATTGGTGCCGGCGCCTACTCCATCCTCTACCTGAGCCCAATTGTCGATAACCTCGCCAACGGCAACTTCGGACGGTACAGCCTGACGTTCACCGAGGTCATGAATTTCCCTTACACCCTATGGTGGGCGAATGCCGAGTTTGTGGCCGGGACCTTGACAACCTACATCGGCCTTCCCCTCCTTCTCGCAACCGTAGCTGCAGTGATCAGCATGTTTGGTCAGGCTGACAGCGATGCCGGAAGCACTCCCCACACAACGACCAGCCGGAGTCACTCCGCATTCATCATGGCGGTGTGGATACTCATGCCGGTCGCTGCCTTTGTGCTCACCGCCAAGCTCATCTATTCGCGTTACGTTGTTTTCATCCTGATCAGCACATTGATCCCCACTGCAATCGGGGCCGCGCGCGCGGCGGTGTCTTGGCGCTCCCTGCTGCCGAACACTGGAGTGCCCTATCCGACACGTCGCCTAGGAAGCATTCTTCAAGCGTCCATCTGGTCGCTTTGGGCATGCTCCATCGTCGTCAGTTGCAGTACGTTCATCTGGCCCCTGATCAACTCTCCCGCCGATGCGCCATGGATGAACGACCGGCGCTACATCACTGACCGGTTTCAATATATAGAAAGCAACTATGCAGGATACGGTCTTGCGGAGCTCCTGGCCTTCCTTGAGAAGTCTCGCGCGGAGCATCCGGAAACTGGGATTGTCGTCATCACGCGAACCGCGACAGGGATGCCAAGGGATGCGATTTTCGCGTACCTGAGAGACCATCCGGGCGTCACTTTGGGATACGTCGACGAGACGAGGGCGGTTGGCGACCGTCTTTCGACAGATCCGGACCGCGCGTCATTCCAGGCTGGGCGGGGCGCACCCATCTACTACGCGCTCACTGATGCCCCCGGGGGAGAACAGGAACGCCGGTTTGCAATGCTCAACCCTACTGCGCGCTTGCTCCTCGATATTCCAAAGCCCGGGGATCACAGTAGGTTCAAGCTGTTCCAAATCAATTGGACTCCTCCAGCACCAGACAACGTCTTCAGTGGCACCACACCAGTGCTGGACACGTCGATCCGTCTGGAAGGTTTCCGCCTCGATACTCCAAAAGTCCGCGCAGGATCCGACGCACGTGTGGTCCTGTATTGGACCACCAAGCAGGGTACCGCGAAGGACCTAACCGTGTTCGCACACCTGATTTCGGGTGCAGCCCCCACCGGCGGCGTGCGTGTTGCACAACGTGACAGCCGGCCCGGCAACGGCGCGCAGCCGACGACGGGATGGCGTCCAGGCGACTTCATTGCCGACCGGTACGACATACCCGTGCCGATTGAAACGCCAGCCGGAACGTATCGTCTGGTGGTCGGCATGTATGACCTGGGAACGATGGAGCGGATGGCAGCGACCACGGCTGACGGAAGCGGAGGAAGCTGGCCAACGGACGGAACCCGACCAAAATCAGGCGCCATCGATGGCGAGAACCGGGTGTATCTCGGAGACGTGACCGTCGATTGACGGCCTACCGAGCGCCTGACCGATTAAAAAATGGCGGGTGCGCCAAACTGACACACCCGCGCCTCACCGGCTAGAACCCCTGACGGGCCGGCTGGTCGTCATCGAGGACGCTAAGGCGCCGAACAATGCGCCACAGTGCGCGCTCAGGGTCCTTGATTACCAGGCACCCATGCGCTGTCAACACTTCCTCATACCGGGCAAGCACTTCCGTCGCGTGCTCTCGCCAGGCCTTCGCATCTTCAGGGCGTGACGCAGGTGCATGCCAGAGGAACACATGTGCGGCATCCCTCTGGTCAACTCGCGCACCATCGGCGGTTCCACGTTGCCATGCACTAAGCCCGGCAGCGCCCAACACCTCGACGACCTCAGTGGTCATGAGAGGCACGCGCAATTCAGCGTCGGTGATCGCCTGCTTGGCAGTTTCGAGGGCTTCACGGGCAGATATTTCATTTGCACGCGAGTTTGCAAGGCGAACGAGCGCAAGTTCGTATGCTCGTTCCGCCTGATGGCGTTCCTGGGATGCGCGGGTTGCAATCGCACGTGCCCGCTGCATTGCTGCTTGCAATGTTCCCGGTGCTGCTTCCAGTATCTCTTCAACGGTCATACTTCCGCCACCTTCCCGCCCGCGTGCGTGTACGCGTCGGACGCACAATAAGTGTACGCGATTACTATTGGCGACAACCACTAGCACGAAACCGTACAGGTCGTTGTACCTTGACTTACAATCGCCTGCGGGAAACTCATGGGCGTGCTCTTCCGAGGCCCTCGAAAATGCTCGGCGAGGGATCTGACCACTTCCAGATCCAATCCAGGCCGTCGCACTCGCCCAAGCGCGGTCACGCCCCCGCACGGCGGCTTACTGTTAAAAGCCGACGCCCGAACGGCCTGACAGATGCACGGGGATACCCGGTCATGCGATACTCACGCAACTCATCTCGGAGTAGCGTAAGTCCGTTCGCACGCGAGCCTTGAGGGCCAGATTTGTGCGGAGCGAGCGGGCATTAGGGAGGCATCGATAGTGATGGCGAG
>BJHB01000199.1:0-6009 GCA_014191415.1 Chloroflexota bacterium | reverse complement strand
CCTCGCCAGACGTGCACCGGTGGATCTGGACCCGTGGTCCGATCGGCTGCGTGCTTGCCGACAGCGTGCTCCACCTGCTTCGTTCGGCAAGGCTTCGCAGCTTGCCCCGCAGGGACGAACCCGGAATGTACGGGCGCTTGGTCAGGGCATCCCGAAGCACCTGCGCGGCCTCGCCGATGCCGATGTTCTTGTCACTGCTGCCAATGCGCAGGCCGGTGACCGCCCTGATGTTGCCGGTGATTGCCACCCGTCCCATCAGCTGGAGGTGTCCGGTGGTTGGGCGTGAACTCGCACTCATTGCCATGCTTCCCTTCTAGCGTCCCGCCTGGACCTTGTCTGCGCCACCGTGTGCCTTGTGGTAGGCCAGGAGGGCCTCGAAGTACTCCATGAAGCGCCGGAACCTGTCCTGATCATTGCCGTCCTCCGCGGTGTGGTCCGTACCGGGGTCGATGACGGCGTCGATTGCCGGTTCAAGCATCGCGCGCAACATTCCCACCGCGTTGGGGTCCTCACGACGCTGGGGCTTGTGGCGGACTTCCTGATATGCCAGTTTCGGCTTGAGCATCAGCAAGTCACGGATGCCCTGGTTGCGCTGCTTGTCGTCGTACCACCGGCTCTCCATCTGGCGGACCGACCCGAAGATCGAGCGGATCTGGGAAGTCGCCAGGCGCGCCTTGGCAAGGCGCTCGCCGTAATCGTTGGTCAGTTCCACAAGCTTCTTCGGGTCGTCCTTGGCGATGACCTTCCGTACCGCCGTAACGTCGACCTTGAAGGGCTCTGCAGCTGGCGGCGTGACACCTTGGCCGGGCCGGTTTCCTTGCCGGAAATCTCTGCTCATCGTGCGTTCTCCTTCTTGCGGATCGCCAGGTCGGCCCAGGTCGCGCTGACGAACAGACGCGAAAGGTCATCGGGATTGGTCAGCAGCCCCCTGAACAGGTCCACGAGGTCGCCGGGTGCACGCCGGTCAGCCTTCATGCGTGAAAGTGCGTACGCGCCTAGCCACATCCACCGGCCCCAAGCCACCTGGTCGTCGCGGACTTCGGCCCGGCCCCGCTTGCGGAGTTCCTTGCGTCGGTCCTCGCGCTGTTGGGACTCCATGGCGCAGAGGGTGAGGCCGAGGCGGAGCAAGCGTCGCGGGGCCTCGGCGTCAGCATTGCGGGTCGTGTCGTCCACGGCCCGGCGCAGGCGGTCGGCAATCGCGATGGCTCCTTCCGGTCCCTCGAGGGCCGACCACGGCACGGTGCGGTCGAAGATGGAGATGGCATTCTTGCCCGGGCGGTTCTTGGCCTCGTCAAGCGCCTCGCCGGAATCCTCAGCGGCCTGACGTACCGGGTACTTGTCGTGCACGATGGAGAGGCCCGCCGAGAGATGGACGGCCGGATTCCCGCCGGCAAAGGCCTGGAGTTGGCGGGAAATCTTGGCGGCGGTCTCGGCAACGGTGTCCCATGCGCCGGTCAGGAAGAGGTCGTCGCCACCGCTGTAGATGAGGTAGAGGCGGTCAGTGCCATCCGGGGCCCCGCGCGCCACCGGATTGCGATCGTCGCAGAGGACGCTCAGGTGCCCCTCGAAGAAGAGGCGCAGGCTGAACGAAAGCGCGACCCGCCGGGCAAGCGTGGCATGGTCCTGCGCCCGGTCATCCTTGCCGGTGGTCAGGCCCCGCAGGAAGACCGACCCGAGGTTGTCCACATCCGCACGCAGGAACCCGAGGCGTGCGACGCCGGTCGACGCTTCGCACAGGTCGCTGAAGTCGGCGACACGGGCGGGGGCGTCACCCGCATTCCGCCTCGCCGTCGCAAGGGGTGTTGCCTGTCCGAAGAGACGGAACCCGACGGCGTGGGCCGGGACTTGCAGGCGACGGGCAACCCGGCCGGCGGCCTCAAGGTTGGCATCCTGCAGGCGGAGGACGGTGACGTGGGCGTCGGTCGGGATCGATGAGACGTCGTCACGCACCCGGTCATCACGCACCACCACCGCATCCAGGCCGAGGTCCCTCAGGGTTGCGCGCCAGGACTGGGCCCGTGCCAGTCGCTGGTCACCTTCATCATCATCGCCATGGTGATCCCACAGGATCAGCGAGGCACCGCGACGCAACCGGTCGCCAAGGTCCTCCATCCCGAGGCAGAGGAGGCACTTGCGCCGGTCGCTGTCCTCGCCGGGATCGTTCGCGGGAGCATCATCGATCAGTTCCTGGCAGATGTCGCAGAAGTGGTGGGTCAATCCCTCGGACTTGCGCGGACTGAAGAGTTTGTGAACCAGGGAGGCCGGATCAAGGGCATCCCCCTTGCGTCGCTTTGCCGTGGCAATCCGTCCGCTGAGTTCCCGCCACCGGCTGGTCAGGCGGGCCGGCGTCCGGATGTCATCCATGGTGAGGAGCGACGCATCGATGGCCACGAAGAGATCGCCCCGGTGATGCGTCAGCAGGGTCATCGTGATTTCCCGGCGCAACGCCTCCAGGCCAGTGCCGGTGATGCACGAGGCGGGTGCGAGGAGGTAGAAGTGGCCCCCGCCTTCGAAGAGGACATTCGTGGACGGGAGTTTCCATGCCTTGCACAGGTGGTGCACCACGGCTTCGGCAAGGAGTTGCAGGTAGAACGACCGGCCCCGCAGTCCCCGCAGGGCGCCCTTGGAGGTGATGGTGTAGAGGAACCGCTGCACGCCACTGACGTCACCACCAACCAGGGCGAACGGTGCCTCGGCACGGTTGGTTCCGCCGGCGAGGACCGCGGCCAGGGTCTCCTCGTCAACTGCCTGGTGGGCGAGGCAGACGGCGATTGCGGCGGTCACCCGGGTGTGGTCATGGACCGAGACGTCCAGAAGGTCCGCGCCACCCGCCATCGGAACACACCAGGTGTACTTCTGCACGACGGCCGCGAGGCTCTCCAGATAGGCGTCGGTCGTGGCAAGGGGCAGGGTCGCGTGGTCGGAGACCAATCCCTTCCAGAGTTCGCGGTACTGCCCGTCGAGGATTGCCCTTGCGGGTACATCGGACTTCGGAAACAGGGTCTCGGTGGTATAGGTGCCCAGTGGCGACAGGGGCAGGTACCAATCGTGGGAACGGATCTTGCCGTCGGTCTCCTGTCCGGCCACGGCCGCCAGGAGCGTACGCAAGCGTGGCTGCGACGCTGATGATCGGACAGGTTCCGACGACGCGAGCCGCGAAGCGGCCCCGACAATGCGTGCCGGAAGTCCGGCAGGCTTGGCGATGTCTGCCCGGAGTGCGTCGCTGAACGCGTTGGTGAGGGACTCCCCGGCACCGGGAGGCAGGCGCAATGTTCCCACATCCGCGCCGGCGCGGCTGGCCAAGGCACGGACCGCCTGCATCAGGGCAAGCAACCGCACGAGTGCGAGGTCGTCCAACCGTTCACCCCCTCCGTTCATGGCTCAGGTGCACCATCCCCGCACCCGCCACGTTCCCGGCGTTTCCCGACGCTGACAACGGCAACTATAGCACCAGGTCACACGTCACACGCGCAGGACCGATACATGAGAATCTCGAAGTCCTGCGCAGTGATCCATGCAGAGTGTGCATGAACAGCATGTGATTGTCAAGCATGGTGCGGGTGGGGGTGCCTCTGCCCCGAAATCGGGTGCATCCTGTCAGACCCTGCCGACCCATCACACCCCAACCGGACACGTGCCGTGGTTTCCGGGTGCATACCGCTCACAGATTGCCCGCAGCAACCGTACGAGTGAGAGAGAAGCACGTTTCCCGGGCGGGTCCACGGCGTCTCATCGCGGTACCGGGCCATGCGCCTGCGGCCACGTACCCCCATATGTCACGTACCTCCATCACGTACTCCATATATAAGGAAGCAACGCCCATGCCGTACCAACCCGACCAAACGGCCGACGCGACCGGAACCGATCCCAACGATGCCGAGACGCCGCTCTCTCCCGGTGGTGACCTCCTGGTCATAGATACCCCCGGTGCGGTGCTGGGCAAGCATTCGGAACGCCTGCAAGTGCGGATTGACCGGATGCTTGTGCAGGAGGCGCCACTTTTCCGTTTGCGCCAGGTGGTGATTGCCTCACGCGGCGTGCAGGTATCCAGCGATGTCATCCAGGTGTGCGCGCGCCGGGGCATTCCAGTGCATGTACTGGGTCGGTGGCCCGGCGACATGGCCACCGTGTCGGTGCCGATCGGCAACCAGACGGTCGCCACGCGCCGGGCACAGTTCCGGGCGGCCGACAATGGCCTGGGGGACACCTGGGTGCGACGCGTGATCGAGGCCAAGTTGCGCACGCAGGTGTCCCTGTTGCGCTACCTGGGCAAGCACCGGCGCGAGGCCGACCCGCCGACCTTTGATGTCCTCATGAGGGCCGTGTCGGATATCGAACGGTATGCCGATGCCGTGCCAGTGGTGGGGTCGACGCCGGAAGACGTGGCCTTGGTTGCGCAGTTGGGAGGTCCGGGCACCACGGGCTTTGCCGAGGCGGGGATGGTGCCCGGTGGCGCAGATGCGGATGGTGACGACCCCCAGTCGGGGTCCGACCCCCAGGGCGCCGATGAAGACGTCCCGCCGACGCCCTTGATGGCGGTCCTGCGCGGATTGGAGGGGGCCGGTGGACGGGCGTACTGGGGCGCGGTCGGGACGGTGCTGCGGTCCCATGGGGTGCCGTGGACGGGGCGCGAGTACCGGGGCACGGGCAATGCCTTCAACGCCGCCCTGAACTACGGGTACGGCATCCTGGCCTCGCAGGTGCAGACGGCGGTGCACCTTGCGGGACTGGACCCCGGGGCAGGGTTCCTGCATGCCGACCGGGCGGGACGATCCAGTCTGGTGCTGGATGCGATCGAGGAGTTCCGGCAGGCGGTGGTGGACCGTCCACTGATCGGCCTGGCATCGCGACGGGTGGCATTCCGGATGATCCCGGGGGTGGCACGCCTCGATGATCCGACGAGGCGGTTGGTTGCGGACGCCATCCTGGAACGGTTGGACGGATTGGAACCGTACGGGGGTGGACGCTACGCCTTGCGCACCATCGTGGGGATGCAGGCATCGCGCCTGGCCACCTACCTGCGCGGCGATGCGGTGGCCTACGAGGCGTGGGTAGGTCGGTGGTGGTGACCTCCGGGCGCATCCGGTGGCGCGGGCCGGCATCGCCTGGTGATGGCCCCGGGCAGGTGCACCCAGGCCCGGATGTGCCTTGGGAGACCGGAGGTGAGGGTTCCAGGCAGGCCCTCCGTCCCGGGACGACCCTGTTGGTGGCCTACGACATTCCATCGGAAGGGGTGCGTCGCCGGGTGGCGGACGTCTGCAAGGACTACGGACTGGTGCGGATGCAACTGAGCGTGTTCGTGGGGGAACTGGAGACCCGGTACCACGAGGAGGTCCGGGTCAAACTGGCGAGACGGATGGCGGGGCGCGAGGGACGGGTGGACTGCTTCGTGATCTGCGGGGCGGACATGCCCCGGCGGGTGACGATCACCGGGGAGACGGATCAAGCGGGTGCGCCGGCGGTTCGGCGTGCGCCGGGACCGGGAAGCGCCCGGCCGCGGATCCGGTGGTGGTGAGGCGAGGTGCCCGGCCCGGGGCGCATGGGTGGACGGGGGCGTGAAAACCCGCCTGGATTCTGCAGGGACCGCGAAAAGGGCCGATTCCCGGGGCCGTTTGGAAACTCGACCGAAACACGGCAGTGACAGTGGCAGACATCTCGCTGTCGGAATGCGCGGCGGAACGCCCTAACAGGGAAGAAGGGGTGGAATGGCACCGGAATCGTCCATGGAAACTCGAGGCCGATTCCGGGGTGTTTTCCGAGTTTCCAAAAACCGGGTGCGGAGGTGGTGGGACGGTGGTGATTCCGGGGTGGCGCGCCGAAAAAAGATGCACTACAATGCACGAGGAATGAAGAGACCGGGGAGGGTAGGGCAACCACACCACCCGGGTGGATTTGGCGATCCGCTCCTGCAGACCCCTAAAACCCCGGAAGGGGACTGAAACGCTTCAAAGGCGGCGATCAGAGCGGTCTCTGTCGCCTTCAACCTGCAGACCCCTAAAACCCCGGAAG
>BJHB01000198.1:0-6051 GCA_014191415.1 Chloroflexota bacterium | reverse complement strand
CAACAGGACGCGTTGCTGCCACACGTCGAGGACGGCTCGATCATCCTGGTTGGCGCGACGACCGAGAACCCTTCGTTCGATGTGATTGCTCCGCTCCGCTCGCGGATGCGCCTGCATGAGCTGCAGCCGCTCACCAATCTCGACATCGAGACACTGATCGTTCGCGCGGTTACCGATCCGGTCGACGGTTTTGGGCTTGACCCGGAGTGGCTGGCCTCTGACGCGATGCGCGCGTTGGTCGCCCTCGCTTCCGGTGACGCCCGCCTTGCCCTCACGTCATTGGAATCCACGGTCGAGATGGTCAGGGATGCAGATGGGCAACTCCCGGACAGCATCACTGCCGAACATGTTGCCGAGGCGACGACGCGGCGTCAGGTGCGATACGACCGCGACGGTGACGACCACTACGACACAATCTCGGCGTTCATCAAGAGTGTTCGCGGGTCGGATCCCGATGCGGCCGTGTTCTACCTCGCAAAGATGATCCGGGCGGGTGAGGATCCGAGATTCATCGCACGGCGCCTGATGATCCTGGCAAGCGAGGACATCGGCAACGCTGAACCTCAGGCGCTTGTCGTCGCGACGTCGGCCGCACTTGCCGTGGAACGCATTGGCATGCCGGAGGGTGGTTACGCACTCGCACAAGCGACCACCTTTCTTGCGTCCGTTCCCAAAAGCAACCGCTCAGCGGCAAGCCTTTGGGCGGCACAGGCGGCTATCGAAGGGGGAGCGAACCTGGAGGTGCCTGCACACCTCAGGGATGGTCACGGACCGCCCCGGATTTCGGCCGGCAGCCGGGGTCCATATGTGTACCCGCATGACCATGAAGGCGCATTCGTCGAACAGCAATACCTACCTGACGGGGTAGGCGGGGGCTTCTACGAGCCGAGTGATCGAGGCGTGGAGGCGCGGTTGGGCGCGCATCTGGATGGTCTGCACAGGCCCACTTCACCCGGCATGGTCTGACAGCGTGTGGCCCCTATTGACGTTTGCGGGAACTACGCCTACTATCCCTGTCATGACGGGCGATCCATGCACCGACCCTGACGGAGCGCAGCGCTCCCGAACTTCGTGATTTGGTCCTCGGACCGAGACGGTACTCGGGAGCGGCACGGAACCTCGTGGGGTACCGTTTGACATTTGTGTGGATTCCCGCTCTGCGGGACCGGACACCTTCGAAGGAGGATTGCAGGTGGTAGCCGAGAGATCAGAAATGCATACCCGTGAAGACGGGTTTTCGCGCCGGACCCTCTGGCGTCGCGCCGGAACCGGAGCGGTTGTTGCCGGAGTATTGATTGCGGGCAGTCCCGCTTCCATGGCTTTCGCAGCCCCTGCGAACCAAACTGATGCGACCACGCTTCGGTTGAATGCGGGTAGCGAACCAGACACCATCGATCCCCAGAAGGCGTCCTTCGTCGGTGAGATCGACAAGATCATGCGGGTGTTCCGCAACCTGCTTCAGTTCGACAAGACGAATACCTTGGTCCCGGACCAAGCAGCAGCTTTGCCGGTAGCTTCAGATGGTGGCAAGACGCTGACGTTCACCTTGAAGTCTGGCCTCACGTACTCCGACGGCAAGGCGCTCACCGCCAAGGACTACGAGTACGGTTGGAAGCGGCATCTCGACCCGGCGGTTGCCGGTGACTATGCCTCCCTTGGATACATCATCAAGGGTGCCGAGGCGTACAACAGCGCCGACCTCAAGAAGACGTCTGCGGACGACCTCAAGAAGTTGCGTGACGCCGTTGGTGTGAAGGCTTTGAACGACACCACGATCGAGTTCAACCTGACCGACCCTGCACCATGGTTCATGTCAGTGCTTGCGACCTGGTGCGGGTTGCCGTCGCGCGAAGATCTGGTCACCAAGGGTGGTGAGACGTGGACGGAACCGGCAACCTACGTTGGGAACGGCCCGTACATCCTCACTCAGTGGGAACACCAGAACCGCATGCAGTTCAAGGCGAACGCGAAGTTCAATACGGGTGTCCCGCCGATTGAGACCGTCGACTACGCGATGATCAACGAGCCCGCGGTGGCGTTCGCGGCTTACCTGAACAACGAGCTTGACCAGACGGGTGTCCAGCGGGAAGACAAGGCCCGTGTCGACGGCGATCCGGTCCTCTCCAAGGAATTCCACCAATTCGCCGGTAGTTGCACCTATTACGTTGGGTTCAACAACATCATCAAGCCGTTCAATAACACCAAGGTGCGGCAGGCCCTTTCGGCAGCCGTTGACCGTGGCGGGTACGTCAAGAATATCCTTGGCGGTCAGGGCATTCCAGCACGCCAGTTCCTACCGCCCGGGTTCCCGGGATACTTCGAGTACGAACTCGAGGAACAGGTTTACAACCCGGAACTTGCACAGAAGCTGCTCGCCGATGCCGGATACCCGCGCGCGAAGGGGTTCCCGCAGGTCAAACTGTCTTACAGCTCCAACGCCCGCAACAAGGCGCGTATGGAAGCATTGGCGGACAGCATACGGAAGGTTCTTTGGATCGACATCGTGCTTGATCCTATTGAGTCCCGTGCCTACACCGCCCTTCTGAAGAAGCAAGAGACGACCCCGCCGATGTTCGTCGCCGGGTGGTGCCAGGACTATCCGGATCCGCAGAACTGGTATAGCCTCGTGTTCACCTCGAATTCCTCGATCGACCACACTGCGTGGAAGAACAAGGAATATGATCGCCTCTGCGACCTTGGTGACAAGGAACTTGATGTCAAGAAGCGGACAGACTACTACCGTCAGGCGGCCCAGTTGCTTCTTTCCGATTCACCCGTGGCGTTCTTCTACCACAGTGTCGCGTGGAGCCTCATCAAGGCGCGTATCCAAGGCTTTCGTGAGGATCCGCTCGAGTATTTCCTCGGCGAACACGATCTTTACAACCTCAAAATCGGCAGCTAGTCAACCGCGCGCGCTGGAGGGTGTCCCATCGCGGCCACCCCCTTTCACTCGGCCGGACCTTTGTGGTCCGGCCGTTCCGTTTCCTGGCCCGGTTCAGCCAGGAACCGGCGCTGAAGGTCCGGTGGCGGGAACCTCACGGATCTGCAGTTCCACTGGTCCGACCTTCCCGCGGAGCCACTCAATGCCCTCCCGGGCGGCGTGACCCGCTAGTCCGAGCCTTCCGAACACCGCCTTGTCGAGGCCGGTCTTGCCTTCGGTCGCCCGAGAAGCCAGCCAGACAACCGTCCGGGCCGGAACCTCGGGATCGGTCCCGATCAAACGCAGCACCACGCGAAGCGCGCGGAGTTTGGAGCCAAACCCCGTAATCGCCTCGGTTTCGGTCATGAAGTCGGTCCGCATCAGTCCCGGGTTGAATGCATGGATGCCAACCCCGGTTGCGCGATACTCAGACGCAAGTGCGAGTGTGAAGGCGCGGACCCACGCCTTGCTTGCCCCATACGTTGCCAAATAGGGGACGACTTGGCGGTCTCCGCGGCCTAGGATGTTGATCAGCCTTCCCTGTCCGCGGGGAACCAGATATCTGAGTGCAACGAGGCTTCCGTGGTAGGTGCCGAGAACATTTGTGTGAATTACGCCGGTGAAGACGTGAGGATCCAAGGCCATCGAAGGGCCATAAGGCGCGGTGATGCCGGCATTATTCACCCATATGTCCAGGTGGCCATGCCAGCCGGTTGCGGCCTTGCCAAGTGCTTCGACTTGGGCGAGGTCGGCCACGTCGGCGGCCATGCCTCGAACACGCGCCAGATCTCCGCAGGCGGCGCCGAGGGACGCAACGGTCTCGTTCACCGCCGCCTCGCGCCGGGACGCAATCATCACCGAAGCGCCGGATTTTAGGAATTCGCGTGCAATGGCCAAACCCAGTCCCTTGGTCGCGCCAGTGACCACCGCCACCTGACCGGAAAGAACGGCATTTGCTCGGACCCCTGATGTGTCTTGCGCGACGCCACGCCCTGTCATTGCGCTGCTCCCTGCTGGAACCGGTTTCTTGAATGGTAGCCAGTGGTGTTTTCAACTGGTGGGGTGCCTTCATCTTGGTGGCAATGACAGTCTCCGGGTACGCTACGCGCTGCCAAGTGCGTTGTGGTGGTCTGACACGTTTTCGGTGACGCCCATATGGCTCGCCCAGAAGGAGAGGCAACGAATGGTCGCGTTGCAGGGGTCCGGTACTGATGTAGGACCAGAGGCACTTGCCAGTGCCTCGCAGGTTCGCGGGAACGGTTCCGATTCATTCGGCAACCTTGTGATCTTTGCCGGCATCCTGTTCAGCGCCGCCTTCACTGGCCTCATCTGGTTTGCGAGCGGCCGTTTGCAGGCGATTAGCCATCTGCCAGACCAAGGGGCGTCGTGGTACTTCTGGATCCTTCCAGAGCCGACGTTCTGGTCGCGCACAACGGCCTGGGGGTTCTACGCCGCGCACCAGATCGCCCAGTGGGCATTGATTTACCACGCACAGGTTCGCGTCCGGAAATACACTCGCGGACTGCATCCGGTCAACGTTGCGGCGCTTGGAATGAATGCCGGGTTCATTGCACTGCATTTCGTACAGACCCACATTTGGTACGACGGCTTGGCGCAGGACGTCTCCATCTGGAGCGCATTAGGGTCGGTGGCCATCCTCCTGATCTGGGTCCTGCTGATGGAGAACGACCGTCGGGGCCTCTTCTTCGCCAAGCCTTTGCCCTTCTCTCGTCGGCTCATCAAGTTTGCCCGCAAATACCACGGTTATTACTTCTCCTGGGCCATCGTCTACACCTTCTGGTACCACCCGATGGAGGCGACCAGCGGGCACCTTATCGGGTTCTTCTACATGTTCCTGCTGATGGTGCAGGGCAGCCTGTTCCTGACCCGGATGCATGTGAACCGGTGGTGGATGGTGTTCCTCGAAGTCACAGTACTCATCCACGGTGCCATCGTCGCCTACTGGCAGGAGACGGGGATCTGGCCAATGTTTGCCTTTGGGTTCGCCACCATGTTCATCGCGACCCAGATGCACGGCCTTGGCTTGTCTCGAATCGCTAGGGCTGGGATCGGAGGCGTCTACGTCGCGGCGATGGCGATGGTCTATGCCGACCGGGGTCTCGCCCAGTTGAACGAGGTCGTGCGGATCCCGACGATTGACTACCTTGGTGTGGTGCTGTTGGCGGGGATCCTCTGGGTCGTCATGAAGTTTGCGACCCGTCCCCATGCGGATGCGTTGGACACGGCATCGGGACCGGCCTGACGCTTCCTACCCTGTAAGGTTTCTGAGCAAGGTACGCCTTGCATTCGTCGCGGAGTGTGCTTCCATGTTGCAGTTTGTCTTTCGGCGGACCCTCTGGATCATTCCCGTCCTCATCACGATCTCGCTGATCACATTCGTGATGATGAAGTCAACTCCGGGTGGGCCTTTTGACGTGACGTCAAGTGGCCGGGACATGCCCAAGGAGACGCAGGAACTCCTGATGAGGCGCTACCACCTGGACGAACCGGATTGGAAGCAATACCTGATCTATATCGGCGCGTGGCCGACCGCCAATGACGCTGCGGGGGCGCCGATCTTCAAGGGTGTCCTTCAAGGAGACCTTGGTCCTTCGTACCAATACAAGGGCCGTGGGGTGACGGACATCATCTTCGCACCGCCTTCAGTTGGCGGGTCCCTCTGGGAAAGTCGTTTCGGGCGGACTGCCACGCTGGGGATCTTTGGGTTCGTCTTCGGCGTGGCCTTGGGACTGCCTCTGGGCATTCTTGCGGCCGTGCGTCACAATACGTGGCTTGACTACGTCAGTCTATTCGTGTCAACGCTCTTCGTCTCGACCCCGGGTTTTGTGCTCGCGATTTTCCTCATGATCATCTTCGGCCTGTGGCTGAAGTGGCTGCCCATCGCGGCGCGCACTTGGAACACGTGGCAACCGTGGCTGCTCCCGTCATTCTGCCTCGGTGTCGGCCTGTCGGCATTCATCGCACGCCTCACCCGCGCCACGATGCTTGAAGTGTTGCGTCAGGACTACATCCGCACCGCCCGTGCCAAGGGCTTGTCCCAGAACCTCATCCTGATTCGCCATGCGCTTCGCCACTCGATGATCCCTGTCGCCACCGTACTCGCACCTGCC
>BJHB01000197.1:0-6070 GCA_014191415.1 Chloroflexota bacterium | reverse complement strand
CGCTGCCAGTGCCCACGGGAAGCGAAATCGCGTCGGGCGCGTCGGTAACGGCCGCCGGCTCATCGAGCAGGGCAAAGATGCGCTGCGCAGCACCGAGCGCTTGCTGTAGTTGCGTATACAGGCGGGTCAGGGCCCCGATCGGCGCAGCGACACCGATCAGGTAGAGAAGAAATGCGATCAGGTCACCCGCGCTCAACCGACCGGCGAGGACCTCTCGCCCCCCAAACCATAGGACCGCTGTTATCGCGCCAAAGCTCAGGAACGTGATGATTGGGCCTACGGCGGATTCGGCTCGGGCTCGACGGAGGCTGAGCCGTAGCACCGAAGCCATGCGGTCCCAATAGCGTGCACGTTCGTGGGATTCACGAGCGAAAGCCTTGACAATCCGGACATTCGCAAGGACCTCATTCAGGACGGCGGTGGCCTGGCCGATCTCATCCTGAGTTGCACGTGACAGTGCGCGGACACGTCGCCCCGAGAAGATTGCGACACCCATTACCGCGGGCGCGATAACGATGACGATCAGGGCAAGTCGCCAATTCAACGACATTGCAATCGCGATGCTTCCAAAGAGCCGCACCACTTGCGATAGCAAGGGCAGTGCAGTGCCCAGCGTGCCACTCCGTACCAGGGTCACGTCGGAGTTCACGATCGCTAGGATGTCGCCCGAACGACGGGTATCGTAGAAGCGCATCGAGAGCCGAAGAAGGTGGTCCGTTACTTTCAGCCCGAGATCAGTGCCAAGGCGTTCACCTGTCGCCGAAACGATGTAACTCTGGGTGAAGTTGGCTATCGACTCGAGGAAGAACATCACGAGGAGTGCTACTGCAACAACGTTGAGTTGCTCGGCATCCGCTTCCACAAGCGCTGAGTCGATAAGGCGTCTGACCCCCAGCGGGAAGACCAACCCGACGGCCGCGGTGAACAGCATGAGCACCGCAGATAGGGCCAACCGGCCTCGATACGGCCAGAGAAGTGAGTACAGCCTCCGGGTGGAGACAGGAGGCAGGTCCGTACTTACTCCCGGCCTCGACCCGCCCCCGCCTCTCGCACCCATGCGCATCATTGGGCAAGTTCCGTAGGTTCGGATCGGCTAGTAAGGCATGGACACGAGCCGCAGGGCCTCATGTCTCTCATTGCGATCATTGGTCAATACTAGGGGTTGAGGTCGGTGGGGGCGGCTGGCCCTGATGGTGATCCCGTTGGTCTGCCACCGACCCCACCTGGATAATGGTGCAGCTACCCGCCCCGTTCGATCATAGAGATGACTGCGCGCATCCAGCCAAGCGCGTACGCCATCCCCGCATGCCAGGGTGCAGCGCACTCTAGTCCGGGGGTGTGATCCGGAATGAGCACTCCGTTGTAGCCGTGCTTGTGATAGAGGCGTAGTGCTTGGATCATGTCGACGTCACCGTCGTCCACGAACATCTCGTAGTAGTTGGGCACCTTGCCCTTCACATTGCGGAAGTGGACGTAGGCAATCTTCTTCGCGGCGGTGTACGTCTCGATGGCCTCGTAGACATCCATTTCGCCGACCATCTCGGAGATGGTGCCTTGGCAGAACTCCGCAGCGTTGGCGTGGCTTGGATGGAGATCAAAGACTTTCCGGTATAGCTCGGGTTTCCAGACAAGCCGAGCAGTCCCGCGCAACTGTTCGAGTGGCGGATCATCAGGGTGGAGCGCGAGGCGCACCCCGGCCTCTTCGGCCACCGGCACTAGTTCGTCAAGGAACCACTTGAACCGGGACCAGAGTTGCTCCTGCGAGATCTGCCCGATGGTGCCGGCAGGTGCGTCTGGGTCGACGACCATGTTCCAGATAGTTCCCAACGGAATCTCGTCATCTGGCGGCGCGAGTTCTTCAAGGTAGCCAACCGATTTTGCGCCACCACGCGCCCATGGCCCATTCGCGCGCCCGTAGACCCCTGCGAATGAGAAGTTGTAGCCCATGACTGGAATTCCGGCTTGTCCCATGTTGCGGATGATGGTCTTTAGGCCTGCCATCTGCTCCACTTTGCGCGGCCCATCCAGCAAGACGTCGGACCAATGGTGTGGTTCGAAGTTCTCTATCGCAGCAAGTTCGAGCCCGGCACTGTTGATCGACCCGCGGAGTGCCTTCAGTTCCTCCAGGCTCCATGGCTCGTCTGCAGGAACTGGGCGGCTGGCGGTCTTGGAATATCCGGGCAGGTGCGCGACGATGTGCGTGGCGCCAGCCTGGCGCGCGAAACGGAAGTTCTCATCGGTAAGGATGTGCGGATAAAGGCCAAGCCCGAGTTTCATGGACATGTGCGGTCTCCGGTTTCAGAGGGTCAGGACTGACAAGAACGCGGCGTGTCCGCGGAACCAAACCTCGGGTCGTCCGAAATTGGTTTGCAGGACACATGAGTCGCCGGATGAATTGGTCAGCGGCCGGCAACCTGCAGGAGCGCGCGGGTATACCCAAGGCAGTAGCTGAACTGCTTGTCTCCACCAGGGTCTACGGTGCTCGTCGGGACGTGGTCCGGACACAGCATCGCGTGCGCGCCGGACGAGACATAGGCGCGGACGGCCTCAAGCATGTCAACGTCGCCTTCGTCAGGATAGACCTCATCGAAATTCAGGTAACCGCCCCGGATGTTCCGGAAATGGACCATGAAGACTTTCCCGCGTGACCCGAAGTACTTGATTGCTTCGATGACTTCAGTCTTCGGATCAACACACATTTCGGAGACGGTGCCCTGGCAGAAGTTGAGGCCATGGTATGCGCTCGGCACGATCTCGATGAACCGCTTCAGACCGTCCACGGATCCCAGGACGCAGTGGACACCACGCAGTCCGACGTCGTGAGGGACCGCGGGATCATGTGGGTGGCATGCCAAGCGGACCTTTGCCTCCTCCGCGACTGGGACAACGCGCTCAAGGAAGTACTCGATGTTTTCCCAGAAGCGTTCGGCCGAGACGGGGCCGGCTTCGGTAAGCGAGTGGTCTTCCCACTTGGCGATGTCGAAATGGGAGTACATCGCCCCACCACGTCCGCGTGTCTGACCAGTGCGCGGGATACCGATGAGGTTCAGGTTGTACTTGAGGCAGTCGATGCCCGCCTCACCCGTCGCACGAATGTTCTGCTTGATGATCTCGATTTCGGCATCCCTGGATGGGAGCCCGCGCATGATCCCTGGGAACCTCTGCTTGGTCATGTACTGACTTGGCAGGTTGAGGGCGACGATCTCAACCTTTATTCCCCACGCAGCTGCGCGCGCCGATGCCTGCTTCAGGCCGGCGACATTCCATGTGCCGTCCTCATTCTCGATGTTGTCCGTCTTGCGGTCTTCGCACGCGATGTGCTCGACCCCCATCTGTGCCGCCCACTGAAGACGCTCGTTGGTGAGCGACCCCATCTGATGTCCGAGGTACATTCTTCCCCCCTGTGATTGGCCAAATGCTGGTGGCCACTGCGGATTGTAAGTTGCCGCAATCTGGGCATGCGGTCTGGTTGGCACCGTAGGGTTCTGACTGCGAGAGTTCCATTTAATTGGTGCCGGGCGAGGGTGTGTCCCGAGGTGCCGAACACGCCGGAGTGATTGAACCGATGATGAGTAGAGGGCGCGGTGGTGAAGATGGGTCTGGCGGACTACCGGTCGATGTACCTGGCTTCGATTTCAGGCCCGTAAGCCCTAAGGACTGGCCCGATATAGCACGGCTCCTTGGACAGGACGAGAAGAACGGTTTCCGGCTCGAACGTCATATGGAAGCGACGTACGATCCATTCTTCGGGTTCGTTGCGGTGTCGGCAGACAGCTCGGTCTGCGGTGCAGCTGTCGCCGGAATCGCACGCGGAACCGCAACTTCGCGCCCCACACGGGCACTTCAAGTCGTGTGGATAGGGGTCACTCCAGCGTTTCGTCGACGAGGTATTGCCCGGGAACTGTTCGCACGGGTCCACGGCGAGTGTGTCGTCGTGGGGGCGACGAGCATTGAGGTGACGGTCGATGGTGGTGAAGCGGAGGCCATATCGTTTTTCAGGGCGCAGCAATTCGAGATCGAGCGTCAGACGATGGACATGGTGCTTTCCCCAGATCGGGGACAGCAGGTCACTGCTACGCGTGCCCCTGGGTCGGTTGAGATTCGGGCTTTGCATGCCACCGAGGTGGGTGTCCTTACTGGATTGTTGATCCACCTTGCGGTTGAGCGGGCCGTTGACCCCCATGACGACCTCGAAGCACTCACGCCGACGGCGGTCACGTCCATTCTTAGGCGCCCCGGGACCGTTGCATATGGCGCTTGGGAACATGACGACCCGACTTCACCCGTAGGGGTTGCGATTGCCGTACGGCGTGCCGACGAAGGGGTACTCAGGTTCATAGGTGTGCACGAGGACTCGCGTCGTCTCGGGGTTGGTCGTGCGTTGCTCGGAGCCATAGTGAGCGCGCTTGGCGAGGCCGTCGGGACAGCGCCAAGCCTGCCTGGCCCCTTGAGACCGGTAGCGATCCGGATACATGATCCGGAGCCGGTTCAGGTCTTCTTCCGAAAGGTTGGAGCCGAGATCGTGCGGGTGCGTATGGATCTCGTGCGGGGTGCATGACCCACTCACCTGGAGCGCGTTCGGCCTTCTGTAGGTGGTACGCTTGAGGTGTGCAAATTCGGCATCGTTGCCGAACTGTAGAAGCACGAGGTCGGGCGAGGGTGCCCGACGCCAAGAGAGGATTGAGCAATGGTGCTCGGTGAAGCCCGCTCCGGTGGGTTCCAGGTAGTTTTGGCCGTTCCTGTTCCCCACGTATTCCATCCCGCCGAGGTACTTCAGTTGCGAACCCGGTTTGAGGAACTGCGGGAAGAACAGCAGTCGTGGATTGAGCCAGTGTTCCGGCGTTCAATCGCACGCGAGGTTCGCCGACTGCGGCGAATCCTACAAAAGCTGGACGCGGGAAACGCGGTGGTCAGCCAGGTTGCTGACCGCGCAGGCTAGAACTCCAACAGTGAGGGTGGGGCGTGACCGGACGGGGCCTGTTGGGCTACGCCCGGTCACTTTTCATTTCGGGCGTGCAATTAGCGTCGTCGGGCGATCATTTCCAGTTCATACCCGTCGGGATCAGCCGCGAAGATCATTCCGCCATCCGGCTTGCCTTCGGTGATGACGACACCGTTCGACTGCCAGTCGTGATAGAGCGTTGGCATGTCATCGACTGGAAACGCCAGATGCATGAGGTCATCGGGCACCGAGAAGTGCTGCTCGAGGAACGGCAAGTACGACAACTCGAGTTTGACCCGGTTTCCGGGAAGTTCGAGTTTTGCGATGCGGCTTCCTCGTGGTGACTGGGTGCGCTCCGCAGTCACAAATCCAAGGAACCGCTCGTAAAACTCGACACTTCGATCGAGGTCACTCACTCGAAGGCGAAAATGATCAAACTCGCCTCCGACAGGTGCAGTGCAAAGCTCGATTTCGTACCCATCGCAGTCCTCGATGAACGCGAACGGATCCGTCGGCGATCCGTCAGTCCATTTGACGCCATTCGCGACGAGACGGTCGTGCGCGGCCTTCATGTCAGTAACGGTGAAGGCCAGATGTATGAGATCCTCGGGGATTTCGAAGTCACGACCGAGGCGGACACGGTCGGAAACCTCGATGTACGTGTTTAGACCCGGCAGGCGCAGGATTGCGGTCTGGGTGCCGATGCTCGTGGTGCCCCGGCGCTCTTCGACAAATCCGAGATTCTGTGTGTACCAGGCAACAGTCTGGTCGCGGTCACGGCTACGCAGGGATATGTGCAGGAACTCGCTCAACTTCGTCTCCTCGTGGTGGGGCAACGGACCGAGTCGGTCGTGCACCATCAGGGAAGATGGTATCCCCTGCCAAGCTAGATTGGGTGAGGCAATCGAGTAGCCACGACGTTCATTCGGACGTAGTTGATCGTCCTTCCGGGCAGAGAGTCGGCGACCTTGGCGACCAACCTTGCGCGATGCTCGGCCGCGACGCGGTCCAGATGCGCAACAAGGACCGGCGTCGCGAGGTAACGCTCGAGTTCCTCGTGTGTATCCAGGGTTACGAACTCGGGTGTAAGCCAGGCGCGTTGGACATCAAATCCGGCGTCGTGGAGAA
>BJHB01000196.1:0-6123 GCA_014191415.1 Chloroflexota bacterium | reverse complement strand
GGCAAGTTTCAGATCGAGCTGTGCCTGCGCTTGCCGGAGCGATACCTCAGCATTCCGGATGTCGAACGCATTGGACGTGAGAGCTCGGTCAAGTGACATCACGGCCTGCGCGTATGCCTGACGCTGGGCCTGCAGGTCGTACGGGGTGGGATTGACGAGTTTCTCGAGGGAGGTCTCCGCCTGGACCACGGACTGCTGAGCGCCGAGGACGTCAGCCTCGGAAGGACTGATGAGTTTCTGGAGCGCGGCCTCGGCCTGGATTACGGTTTGTTGGGCCGCGAGGAGGTCGGACTCCGTTGGGGTGCGAAGCTTGTTCAGTGCGAGCTGCGCCTGCGCCACGGACTGCTCAGCGACGGTTATGTCGTAGGGACTTGGGTTCCTGAGCTTCTCGAGAGAAGTCTGGGCCTGATCAACCGCAATCTGCGCCGTCTGGATATCGCTGGCGCTTGGGTTGCGGAGCTTGTCAAGGCTTGTCTGGGCTTGTGCGACTGCCTGTTGCTGCAGGCGAATTTCCCAATCCGTCGGACCCTGTCCCTGCAGCTTGGCGAGATTATTCTGCTGGGTCTGCAACGAAATCTGGGCGGACAGCACCGAGGCATCTGCTTCGGCTTGAGTGATTGTCGAAGCCCGGGACGACGCCGTAGCCTGACTAGCACGCGCACGCTCTACGTTGACCTGCGCGCTCTTAACTTGGAGGATCGCATTGGCGATGTCCTCTGGCTTCGCCTTGGGGGCATCCAGGATCTGAGCTAGCCGGGTCTGCTGCTGGTCGAGTGAAACTTGCGCATTGGCAATATCCTCAGCGCGCGGCTTTGTGACGGCTTGGAGCCTCACCTGGGCCGAGGTGACCGCAGCTTCGGCGTTGCGAATGTCCTCGAGCCGGGGGTTTCGGACTTGCTCGAGCCGCGTCAGTTGCGATTGCAGCTGAATCTCGGCATTTGTGATGTCCTCGGGCCGGGGTTGCCTGACTTGTGCCAACCTCGCCTGCGCTGAGGCGACCTGGGCCCGTGCTGCCTCGAGGTCATCCGCCCGCGGTGATCGCACTTGCGCGAGCCTCGCCCGTGCACTTTCAACCTGAGCGCGTGCTGCATCAAGATCCTCGGTACGGGTGCCACCTTCAGTTTGCTCCAGCTTCAGGCGTGCCTGTTCCAGTTGGGACTTGACGATCGCAAACTCGGGACCGGCCTCATATGCACGGACCTGTTCCAGGCGCAACCGTGCGCTCTCAACGGAGGCTTCCGATGCCCGAACGTCCTCAGCCCGAGGACCGGCTCTCAATTGCTCCAACTTGATCGAGGCGCTCGTTAGCGAGCCTCGCGCCTGAGCAAGCGCCATTTGCAAGTCGGCATCGTCGAGGCGGGCAAGCACCTGCCCCGCCCTTACGGGATCGCCAACGCTCACCCTTAGCTCTGACAGTCGTCCGCCCGATTTGAAGGCCAGCTTCGATTGGGCCGGACTGGCCACCGAACCGGTCGCAGTCACCGACGCGGTCAGGTTCCCCATTGCCACGTCGACTGCGTTCACTTGCGCAGCGACTACTGGCTTCGGATAGTACCGCTGATACCCGTAATACCCGGCCCCGGAGGTCACTCCGAGCATGGCGACGAGGGTCAGGTATTGGGTCGCCTTCAGTGATCGCACGCCAGTCTCCTCAAGTACGTGAATATCTGGTACCGAAGGTATACCGCGTGACCGTGAAACTGTCGTACCGGATGTGTTAACTGTTTGCCGCTGCTGGATCACTGCCCTGACGGTGCAATGGCACAGCGAATTCGCACACCTCGCCCCGCCTACAGCACACAATCGAGGATAAAGCGTCGAGTGACATTTCCCCGACGGCCACTTCCACTCGCCGCGTTGTAGGCCAGCTCAATGAACAGTCTCCACTGAGTCCCTGACGCGTCAATGAGTTCCGGCACCGGGCCAAGGTTGATGGCCCCGTATTCCATGCCGGGGCGGTCTCCCGGTTTCAGGTCGATGATCTCGGCCACCTGTTCAGGGTCAAGGTCGTCGTACCTCATCCCAAGGCTCCGGATCAGCGCAGCGCGCCGCATCTCCTCACGACCCATCAGCGCGTAGACCCGCATTGACGCGTTGCGCGACATGAACTCAACGGCCGGTGTCCTGCCAGCCTTCGCCTCACCGATCGAGAGCTCGCGATACGGCTTCGGGTCGAAGTATTCCGCCTCGGCATACTCCTCCATGATCTCTGCATATCGCCGTTGCAGCCGGGCCTCACGGTCAGCAACAGCGGCCGCATCAACTTCCGCACCACTTGCCTGGGACCGTCCCAACAGACTTCGCAACACCATGGAACTCGGATCCTCCGCGCGAACGCTTTTCGCTTCATCGCACCGAACTCTCGCCCGACGCCGCACGTAGGCTATCGTGCGACCACACTCCTCGGCAATCCCGAAACTTAGCCCGAATTCAACACGGCGTTAGCACGCATCATCCATGGTTGGGGAACAAGCCACCAACAGCGAGGCAATTCAATTCAATGCCAACGACAATTCTCGTCGCCGACGACGAAAAGAACATCCTGGAACTCTGTCGCCTGTACCTCGTCAAGGAAGGTTTCACCGTTGAAACCGCGATTGACGGGCAAGAGGTTCTGGACAAGGTTCGGCGCAGCCGGCCGGATCTCGTAGTCCTCGACATCATGATGCCGAGGATCGATGGCCTGGAGGTCTGTCGACGCCTCCGCAAGGACACCAGCATCCCGATCATCATGCTCACGGCACGCGCTGACGATGTCGACAAAGTGGTCGGCCTCGAACTCGGTGCGGACGATTATGTGACCAAGCCCTTCAATCCCCGGGAACTCGTCGCACGGGTCAAGGCAGTACTACGACGCGCAACAAGCCGGGTCGAACTCGACGCGACCGTGGATGTCGGCGACGTGTCCATCGACTCCGGACGACGCGAAGTGACAGTATCCGGCAAGCCAGTGCAGATGCGCGCCAAGGAGTTTGACCTCTTGCTTGCGCTTGCGCAGGAAAACGGGCGCGTCCTGAGCCGCGAGCAGCTCCTCAGCAGGGTCTGGGGGTATGAGTACTTCGGCGACAGCCGAACCGTCGATGTCCACGTGACGTGGGTACGCGACAAGCTCGAGGGAAGTTGTGCGCAGGTCCAGACGGTCCGAGGCGTCGGCTACAAACTCGTCGCGATGGATACCCCCAATCAGCCCGGCCAACGCGGCACCTGACCAAGCAAATCAGCAACCCCAAGACGGCGATGGCAGCACGGGAACGACAATGAGCGCACCGAACCAGGTTCTTACTGCCCTACCGGGTGGACCGGCTTTCGGTGCACGGTTGGCTTCATGGGTGCGCGCAGCTGCAGACGTTCTACCCATCCGTATCTTCAGTTTGCAGGCCCGGATGGTCGGTGCATTCGCGATGGTCATTTACCTGACCCTGTTGCTGACCGGTGGCGCGGTTGTGTGGGTTATCCAGGACTACCGAATCCGGATCGCTGTCGACCATCTCAGCGACCTTGCCGTCATAAGCACCTTCATCTCCCGACAGATGGAGGACCAGGCTCTGCTCCCAGACGAGATCGCTTCATTTGTCTCAGGGCAGGTGCAGGGCGAAGCCCAGTCGGTTCTTGTCCTCGATGAAGCAGGGAAGGTCGTCGCCCAAAGGGGTCGGGACGATGATGGCGACGAGGCACCTGTCCTTCTCGGCCGAAAACTGACAATCCCAAACGATGCGGGGGCCGCAAGTTCTCAGTGGGGAATCTTTGGGGCGCGCGCGCGGTTGGGTGCGGTTGGCCCCCCGGTCAAGGTCTGGGAAGAACCGTCTGACACCTCCGGTCACCTGGTGATGCTTGTGACCGCAGACCTGAAGTCGCTACGGAATGATCCCGCCGGATCGATGAGGCGTCCCATGCCTGGAAGTCGTCCGGCGTCGCGACCGGGCCCTGGTACCGATAGGCCGTTCCCTGGTGGTGACCGTCAGATGCCCGGTGGTGGGCGCGGCGCGCCCGGCTCCGACCTGTCGCGCACCTCAACAGACATGGCGCGAATGCTCGCGTCGCCGTCCAGGTACCAGATTGTCCTCGCAACGCCATCGAGCGATGTCCGATCGGCGTGGCGCGAAATCGCCCCACGCCTGTCCATCGCCGCCGCGATCGCCTTCCTGATCAGCGTCGCGGTGGCGAGCGCGCTTGCGTCGACGATTAGCCGTCCGATTGCACGGATCACCGAGGCCGCGCGACGCATGGCCGACGGAGACCTATTACAACGTGTCCCGGGCGACGGCAGAGACGAGATTGCCCAACTTGCGAACACCTTCAACCACATGGCGACGCAAATCGCCCAATCGCAGCAATCGCTTCGGGACTTTGTGGCTGACGCGTCTCATGAGCTCCGTACACCACTGACATCAATCCAGGGTTTCGCCGGGGCCTTGCTTGACGGTGCGCTCAGCGGTGAAGAGGGGCAGACCCAAGCTGCCCTGATCATCACCGAAGAGTCCCGGCGGATGAGCAACCTCGTGGAAGACCTGCTCTATCTCTCTCGCGTTGAAGCGCTGCGGCCGAACGCCCGACAAGACAAGGTCAGCGCGTCAACGATCGTGAATGAAATCGTCCGCCGTCTGACGCACGTGGCCGAGGTGCGAAACCTTTCGGTGAACGTTGTGGGAAGTTCGGGGCCGATGATTATTGGCGACCCCGGCCAACTCGACCATTTGGTCGGAAACCTCATCCAGAATGCCATCAAATACACCCCGGACGGTGGCACGATTACGATCACGACCGGACACGAAAGTCCGGCCTCGCGCGCTTTGGCCGGCGCCCGCGGGTTCATCCGCGTTAATAACACTGGCACGGTCATTCCCGAATCCGACCTGCCTCACATCTTCGACCGGTTCTATCGCGTTGACAAATCTCGTGCACGCGTTGCCGAGGGTAGTGGGCTCGGACTTGCGATTGCCAAGGAAATCGCGCGCCGGCACGGAGGCGATATTCAGGTGACGAGCACTCCAGCCACAGGAACAACCTTTACCGTTTTCGTACCGTGCCCCGACGACCCACCACGCACCAACGTTCGGAATCCGGACGTGAAGACCGGCAGGCAGTCGGCAATTTCCAGTTCCGCCTAGATCGTGGCGTAAATGTTGTTGAAGATTCCCGCAATCTGGGGGCCAAGCAGCAGCAGGATCGCGATCACCACGACCGCGATAAGAAAGACGATCAAGGCGTATTCAACAAGACCCTGCCCTGATTCGTCGCGGGCCAGCCGTTTCAACACGCAACCTCCGGAATCAGGCCGGCTATTCGGCCCGTGGCGTGGCGGATCCCAGGGGTTTCCGCCACGGGCCTTGATGCTAGCACGCGACAACGCGTAGCGTCGGACACGTCGCAAACGTTCGGCGGTGGGACGCGTCCCTCATCACGGCGCGATCCATCCCAGGCGCATCGCTTGCACGACTGCTTGTGTACGGTCCGTGACCTTGAGTTTCCGCAATATTGCAGTGACGTAGTTCTTGGCCGTCTGATCACTCACCTGCAACTCGTTCGCGATCAACTTATTGCTTCGACCACGCGAAACCAGGCCAAGTACGTCCAGTTCACGCGTGGTGAGCGTTGACTCTCGCACCTCCGGCGACAGGTGGCCGCTCTGGGTCGGCGTCTGCCTCCGCACCGTGACTCCGGCGATCTGCCGCGAAATCATCGCGCTGGAGAATGTGAACCGGCATGTCGATGCGTCGATGACCGCATCGCCTAGTCCTTGCTCACTGCTCGAACGTGAGAGGTATGCAAAGCATCCCAGCCTCATCGTCTCGAACATTTCCCGTTCCGTCGGCAGTCGGGCAATGACAACCACCGGCAACCACGGGTATATGCCTCGCACCCAGGCCACCGCCAGCAGTCCCTCGGTGCGGACCGTCGTGCCTCGCCCGTCGTTCACCTGCCCGAAACGAGTGTCAATAACCAACGTGGACGGTGCCTTGGTTTCCACGGCCTCTATCAATCCAGACATGTCGGGCACGTTGGTGACCGAACCGACACCACCCACAGAGGTCAGCATCACTTCAATACCAAGCCTCGATATCGGGTCGGCAATGGCCGCTCCGACCGCCCCGGAGCCCGGCCTACCCGTGACGTCCATCACCC
>BJHB01000195.1:0-6188 GCA_014191415.1 Chloroflexota bacterium | reverse complement strand
GGAGCGACGTACCTCGACAATGGCATCGAAGTTCTCACGAGCAATCTCGAAGGTGGTCCTTGCTCGCGCTTCGTCGGTTTCGGCGTGATTGTGCGCATCCCATGTCCGGTTGTACTCGGACCATGCGCGCTGCGTCTCCAGTTCGGCGGTCCGTGTCGTGTCCCAGGCAAACTGCATTTCGGCGCGTGCGGCGGCCAGTTCATCGTCGTCAGGCGGTTCGTTGGAGGCAGGCTTGATCATGGCGCGACGATACCGGAACCGTGAACCGATAGCGGGCCGTGCGTGGTCGACTGCAAAAGCCGGTAACACGGATCGCTGGCCGGTCGATCATAGTTCGAGATGGCGAAGTCGTCTGAGTCAGTGCCCCCACGAAGGCTTGCTGAACCCCGGACCCTCGGGCATGCGGATGCATCCGTCTTCGAGGGTCGAGCCGTCAGGCAGGAAACCGCTTTCCATATAAATCGCGTTTGGCATCGCTGCAAGGAGGTGCAAGTGCGGGCCTCCGCCGTGCGAGGCGTACGCGACATCGAACGCGTCGGCCATTGCGGCGATTTCCAGGCACTCGGTGGCGCCGCCGGCCCTTCGGATGTCTGGTTGAACGATGTCGACCGCCCGACGTTCGAAGAGGTCGCGGAATTGGCGCTTGCCAAAATCGTTCTCGCCGCTTGCGATTCGGATATCAAGCGTCGACCTGAGTTCGGCAAGGTGAGCGTGATTGTCGGCGCGAAGCGGTTCCTCGAACCAGAAGCAACCAATTTCCTGGTACACGCGTCCACGCCGGATCGCTTCCGAAACATCGAAGACCTGGTTCGCATCGACCATCAGCCTCCGGTCGTGGCCGATGATTGATCTAACCGCCGTAATTCTGGCGACGTCTTCCTCAAGCGTGGCGCATCCGACCTTCATCTTGACCCCGGTGAAACCCTGAGCCATCGCCTTCTCTGCGATGGGCTTGAGTTCCTCGACCGAGAAGTTCAGCCATCCGACCATCGCGTAGGTGGGCATGCGGTCGCGAGCGGCTCCGAGCAGCCGCCATACGGGTTGGCCCATGGCGTGGCCCATCAGGTCCCAGAGCGCGACATCTATCGCCGCGATGGCTAGGAGGGTCAAGCCGGTCGACCCGTGGTAGTCCGTGAGGCGCCAGAGGATGTCCCGGATCTTTCTCACCTGGAAAGGATCCTGCCCGATGATCTCGGGAGCGAGTTCTTCCTCAAGGATCTTGGCGAGGATTGCCGGTGCACTCCGGAGGCGACCGAAACCCGTCGAGGAGGTCCCGGTGACGACGTCGCGGATGCCATCGGTGGCTTCGATGCGGACGTTGATGTTCCCGCCACCGTCGAGGACTTGCAGGGCGTCGCTAAGTGGCCGGGCGCGTGGCGGGGCGATATCGAAGGTGACGACAACCCGGCTGATTTTCATGACTCTGCGCTCCGACCGTGGCTAGTCTGGTGATCGTCGCCTGACACCGTGGGATCGCCGGTTCGACGCGATTTGGCCTGGCCGGATGCATCCTACCCTTTTGGCCTCCGGCCGAAACGTCTGCAACTGCAAGTCTGCAAGGGCCCGGTTCCTGACAGGGCACGGGCCTTCGCTCGGTGAAGGCCTGATCCCTACTTGAGGAGCTCCTCAATCTGAGGCTTCAGTTCCACCATCATCTGGACCGCGGTTTTCTGACCCGCACGCACGGGAATGTAGGCATCGTTGTAGACCTTATTGATGTCGGCGAATCTCGCGACGTACGGGGTTGGACGGACCGCCTTCATGTTTTCGCCATACGCGGCAGACGACTCCCAGTCCTTGAGAGGCATCGCCGTAGCGATTGCCGCCTGTGTTGAGATGCGCCAGGGCAACGTAAGGTGACGATCAAGCATCAGCTTCTCTGTTTCTTTGCCAGAGTGATACATCGCGAAGTTCCAGGCGGCGTCGGTCTGCTTGCTGCCCTTGAACAGGTGAACCCCGACTGACAGCCCTCTGACGATCCGTCCTCCGGGCCCCTTGGGCATCGGTGCCATGCCCTTGCGGAATGTCGAGGCCAGGACGTGGGGTGCTAGTGAGTCGTTCGGCTGCAGTTCCATTGCCGCCCGCCCGGCCCCGAATGCTGCGCCCCACGTGGCTGACGGTGCGGATGCGAACTGCTTCCACTCTTCGTCATTTGGTGACACGGCGTACTTCCCTGCCAGATCTGCCTGGAACTGGATTGCGTCAAGCGCAGCCTTGCTATCAAGGACCGTCTTCTTGCGTTCCTTGTCCCAAAGGTCACCGCCGAATGGCCAGATGACTCCGAGTTGGATGTCGAGGAAGGTGGCCATCCAAACTGCCCCGAATACCTTGGTATCGCCCGACCCACTGGTTAGCTTTCTCGCCAAATCAAGATATGTCTCCCATGTCCACTTGCCTTCCTTCTCGTACTCATCGGGAGTCTTCTGACCAGCTTTCTCGAAAAGTTCTCGGTTGAAATACATATTTTGTACAGATAAGTTGTATGGTACTGCCCACCGCTGACCGTCCATCAGCCAGTAATCGAGTGCTGCGGGCACCAAGTCGGCCGCGTCCTTCTCGATCTTGAGACGATCATCAAGTGGGACGAGCAGGCCTCCAGTGCGCCAAGGGTGGTAGTCCCTGGGATGGCTATGCGTCAGTTCCGGCAGGCTCCCGGCCGCGCCAAGCGTCAACACCTTTTCCCCAAAGTTTCCCGGCACTCCCTCCAGTTCGACAGTGATCTTGCGACCGAGGGCGTTGTAGGCGTTTACCGCGTCCTTGACTCCGGAATCGACCCTGCCTGGTTCAGTGATGTATTTGATGGTCACAGGTTGGGCAGACGGAGCTGTAGTCGGAGCGACCGCCGGGGCCGTTGTAGCGGCGACGGATGGTTTTGGAGCAGGGGCTGCCGCTTGAGTAGGCGCCGGTGCGGCTGGCTTTGCTTCGTCGGCGCCGCACGCGGATGCCAGCGCGCTTGTGGCCAAGACACCGAAGAGTGCCTTGCGTCGTGTCAGTCCGGATGCGCTTGTTGCAAACGAGTTCATTTCGTTCCCCCTACGCCCGGGCACCATTCCCCAACGGAACCCGGGCGAAAGTATGTACACACCGATCAGGCGGGTGTGATTTGAATCAGTGAGACGCTGTGCAATGGCATGGGAAATGTCAGTTCGATGGCGTGGTCGCCGAGCGTTCGTACCGTGACGACTTCACCCTCTTCCAGTCCGTCCCGCGCGTGGAGTTCGGCAATCTGTTCAGCGGTCGGATGTTGAGGGCGTCCCTGGGATTCCCACACCGCATGGGCATTGCTGTGGTTCCGGTCGATCCGGATATTCCGCGCTACTGCCTTGTTGGCGTCGAACGGCAGTTCAGTCACGGTGACCGTCACCTGCGCATCCATTGCCGTTGCGTACTGGTCGTCGCGGTGGTGCCAGAGGACGGCAGTCACCGACTTGTCCGTCCGGGTGGCAATCCCGTCCAATTCCACATCATCGAGACTTCCGGTTTCCGGGTCCATCACATCCGTCGCGAGGCGGTCGACCTCCCCGATTGGCCATGTGGCATCGGAAGCAAGGGTTACCCGGTCATCATGCAATCTGGCGAGCGCGCGATAGGCGTTTAGGACCGGAAGCTCCACATTCTCCGCCGTGAAGAACTCTCGGAACCCCTCAAAATACCTTTCACCCTCAAAGTAGAAGGCCCATGCGCTTGCAAGAGTGACATCGGGCGCGTCGTGTTCGGAGTCGTTTAGGTCAAGGATGCGCTTGAACACCGAGGCCATCACACTGCCGTAGTACGGAGTATTTCTGAAACCGAAGTTTGCGTTGTCATAGGCACTGAAATGGGCCGGTACGCACGGGTCGCACTCATCGACGATCACCGGCAAGTTGCGGAATTGAGGGTGGCGCGCAGCAGCGCGAAGGTGGGCACGGATCTCAGTCAGCATCTTCCGACGCGATGGTGACTGCCGAGGTGTCCTAACCACTCCGTTGCCGTGAGCATCTCCGCCCCAGTCATGCACCGCTCCGGTGTCACTCAATGGTCCGTATCGGCGACCGAATGCCGAACCCTTGGTATGACAAGAGATGAAGTCGAGTTGGGTTCCCCGGCCTCCACTCACGGAATTGATTCCGCGGTCACCCTCGCCGGCGCAGTGCGCCAGGAACCCTTCCATGAACTTGACTGCATTGGGTCCGCCTGTGACCGACGGGCCACCGACCTTGATGGTCGGGAGTGCACGCACCGCCGCGGCAACGGTTACGTCATACAGGGCGTCGAACTGTTCGGGCGTCCCGCGCCAGTAGAAGATGTCTGGTTCGTTCCAGAGTTCCCAGTACCAGGCCTCGACTTCCGCCTGGCCATATCTTTCGACGCAGTGCCGGACCACATGGAAGATGAGCTCACCCCACTTCGAATAGTCATTCGGAGGCAAGCTCCAAAGCGCAGCTTCATATGGTTGGTACTGCGACGCGCTTCTGGTAAACGGAAGGTCTGCTTCGGGCGGGACCATCGCCGCAGGTGTGAACCCTAGTTCCACCAATGGGCGCATCCCTGCCTCGATATATGCGTCGAACACTTGGTCAAGGGTCGTCCAGTCGTAGACCGGGTTACCGTTCGCATCCTCGTGATAGACGTTCCCGGACCCCCAATGGGGCCAGGAGAATGCGCGTCCGGTTGTGAGGAGGTTGTGCGCCCTTACGTGATAGGGCCGTTCCGCAAAGTCACCGAAGGTCCTTAGGGCCGCTTTCCCTCGCGGCGTGTATGTCCAGTTCAGTTCGTCGTATCCGAAAGTAGTCCATGGCCGGATGAGTGTTCCCAGCGACGCTCCGGCGTCAATCGTTATGTGTGCGCGGTCGATTTCTGTCATGCTGATACCTTTTGAGATCAGTGTAAATCGATTGTGAGACGAAGCGTATTCGGTATCCTTGATATTGTCAAGGACGATGCGACCTGTGAGCACTGAGGGTGGCCCGCACCCGAATCCGCCGTTGCGACGTGCGACGATTGCCGACGTGGCGCGGGAAGCAGGAACCTCACCGGCCTTGGTGTCAAGGTTCCTGACCGGAAATCAGCGGGTCAGCGAGGCCAGTGCGGCACGCATCCGCAAGGCCGTTGACCGCCTCGGCTACGTCCCAAGTGTGACGGCGCGCAACCTTCGACTCCGGCAGACCGGACTGATCGCGCTTGTAGTGCCATATCTTGATAACCCGTTGTATTCACTTCACGCCACTGGCGCCGAACGCGAACTCGCAGCGGCCGGCTTTCTGACCGTCGTCTGCTCCACCCGTACCAAGCCGGATGGTTCGTATCTTGGGCGAAGTTTTTTCGATACCCTGGGGGCCGGCCGTGTTGACGGTGCGCTGATCTTTCCGTACCAGGAGGAAGTCGGCGATCTTGACACGCTTCGCGCACAGGGCACACCCATAGTCCTCATCGACCGTGTCCCAATGCTGCCCGACGGAATTGCACCCTTTGACGCCGTCACGGTGGACAACGAGGGGGCGGTATTCAACGCAACAGTCCGTCTGATCGAAGCTGGACATCGAAGGATCGGGCTTGTCAGCTTGCGCGCGGGTTCACTCTCTGGGATACCGCGTTTCCTTGGTTACAAGAACGCCCTTCAAGCTGCCGGGATAGAGCTAAATCGTGACCTTGTCGCGCTTGGTGACGGGAGTGATCTGGGAGGCGCCACGCTATTTGCAGGACTTTTGGATAACGGCTGCCGTCCTGATGCGATTGTGGTTGCGACGACACTCCAAACGCGAGGCGCACTCGAAGTTGTTCGTCGAAGGGAACTGCAGGTCCCACGGGACCTTGCAGTAATCGGGTACCGCCACGATCAGTCAGTGCTTTGGCCCGAGATACCCACATATCGGTATCCGGGTCAGACGCTCGGGGAAGTCGCGGCACAAATGCTTCTGAACCGCCTTTCCGGGAAAGATGGAGGCGACGTCCTTTCCGAAAGCCTCGGACTCGAGTTCGTGCCGAGCAGCCCGTTGCAGATGCACTGACACGGGAGACTTTCCCTTCCCGCGCCAGTGCGTCGTTTCTACCCAACCGCCACTCGTTAGAGGTTGGCGCTGATGAATTCCTTCAGGATGCCGCTTGGGAGCGGGGTGGCGACGGCGCGGATGTTCTGCTCGAGTTCGGCGACGTTCTGGTTGCCGAGGGGATTGCCGTGGATGCGGGGTTCTGCGAGGCAGAACTGGAGG
>BJHB01000194.1:0-6211 GCA_014191415.1 Chloroflexota bacterium | reverse complement strand
ACCACGACCGCGTCACGCACACTCGCCTCGTCGGTGACGACTACCGGCAATGCCAGCGCGTCGCCACCAAGGTCACGAACCAACCGGGCAGTCGCGTCCGCAAACTCGGCGCGGATATCGGCCGCAACGACGGCCACGCCCTCGGCGGCGAGCGACCGTGCCGTTGCCTGACCAATTCCGCCACCCGCACCAGTCACCAATGCCACGCGACCGTGTAATCCAAGGTCCATCTCTTGCCACCTTCCACGTGATCCGCCCCCGGCCACAATCCCGCAGGATAATCCCACCTGCCGCTCACCAAACCCATTTCGGCCTTCTGGCGCGTCACCACGTCCGCGGATATCCTCCGCGCCATGCGATCAGGTGTAGTTGGACTTCTGCCGGGCGACCCCGCCCAAATCACGGCCGCGCACGCCGTCGTCATCCGAGACCTGGGCTTCACAGGTGCAAGTGTCATGCTTCCCGATCCCGATGGGGTCTCGAAGGATGTCCTCGCGCATGCACGTCAGGTCCTGGCCGACTCAGGCGTCCATGTGGCGCAGGCGAACGCAAGGTATCCGTCTCTCGTCCACGCCGACCCGGAACGGCGTGCCGAGGGCATCCGACTGGCCCAGCGCGCGTGCGTCGGTGCCCACGTCCTCGATGCAGACTTCCTGTTGATCCGTCCCGGCAGTCTCAACTTGACGGGGGATTGGCGACCGCATCCGGGCAATCACACTGCCGAGACCGAGGCCCGACTCGTGGCGAGCCTCGCTGCTGTATGCACAGTTGCGTCGTCCGAGGGGGTCACCATTGGGCTTGAGTGCGGAAGCATCTCGCCTCTCGATTCTCCCGCGCGGGTCCGGCGAGTGATCGACGCGGTCGGGTCTCCCGCCCTTCGATACAACTGCGATCCGGTCAACTTCGCCTCGACGTTCCCATTGGCATACGACACTGAGGCCCTCATTGCCGACATCTTCCACCATCTCTCTGACTACATCGTCTGTGCCCACGTGAAAGATCTTCGGGTCAGTGACGGCATGCCAATCAAGGTGGAGGAATGTGCTCCCTCAGAGGGCATTTTCGACTTCCCGGCGTTCTTCCGTGCCTACGAGGCAATCCGGCCGAATGGCTTTGCGCTCATCGAACACCTCCCGGATGAACGGATTCCGGCTGCCAAGCAGGCCGTCGACCGCATCGTCCATGACATGGGACTGCACTGGGTCGTTTAGGACAACCCACCTCACTGAGAAACAACCAGAGATTGCGCACTTCTCGCGAGACATGTGTCCCAAGAGCGTGCAACAGGAGACGACACGTGACCGGACGACTTTCAGGCAAGGTGGCCATCATCACCGGTGGAGCCCGCGGCATTGGCGGGGCCACGGCGATCCAGTTCGCTGCCGACGGAGCCCGCGTCGTCATTGCTGACATCCGTGAAGCAGATGCCTCGGAGACCCTTGCCACGATCCACGCACACGGGGGCGAAGCGGTATTCGTCCAGACCGATGTCACCGATGAGGCGGCTTGTGCCAATCTCGCCGAACGCGCGGTTGCGGCATTCGGTCACATTGACTGTCTTGTCACCTGTGCCGGCATCCTGCAAGGGGCATTCGTCCCGCTTGACGACTTCCCCCTGGAAACATTCGAACGCGTGCAGGATGTCAATGTCCGCGGAAGCTTCCTGACGGTCAAGCACTGCGCGCCAAAAATCGCGTCGACCGGTGGTGGTGTCGTCCTGTGCATCGCCTCAGGCGCAGGTGTCAAGGGTGGCAGTTCGTCAATTGCCTATGGAACCAGCAAAGCCGCCGTCCACGGCATGGTCATGGTCCTGGAGTCCCGGCTTGCCCCGCAGAACATCCGCATCCATGCAATCTGTCCTGGTTCGATTGACACACCCCTCAAGCGCGACAACGTGCGTGACGGTGCGATTGCGTCCGGCCACGACCCCGAAGCTGCCCTTGCAAGTGCCCATCTAGCCTCACCAGACGGCGTTGCCAAGGTGATGGCATTCCTGGCGAGTGCCGATGCCGACTACGTGCGGGGAACCATCTTCACCCGCTGATAGATCTGGGCCGGCTCCGAAAAAAGTGGGTGGCGGACCGGCAACCGGACCGCCACCCAGAACATGGTCAAAATGGCTCCAAGGCGTTACTTGGAGCAGTCACCCAACGCCTTTGCCATGTCACGCCCGAGTTCCGGCAGCACATCCTTGGCCGTGCGCTGCTTCTCCGCAAGTTCCTTGTTGAAGTCGATCAGCTGCTGCCGGAAGTCTGTCCAGGCGCATGACGGGGTGAAGGCGCGTCCGTACTGCCCGGCAATCTCGCCGAACCGCCGGAACACCGGGTTGTCCTTCACGTATGCCTGCGCCTGCAGTGACTTGCGCGGGGGCGGTGAACCGCGCAATTCATGAAACTTCTGCATGTTCGCCGCACGCGTGTAGAACTCAACGAACTTCCACGACGCGTCCGGCACCTTGGTCTGGGCGCCAACGCAAAGCCAGTTCGTGAACACCGCTGTCTGCTGCGACTTGCGCTTGATCGGCGAGGCAATCCCGAGGTTTTCAATTCCGCCGTTCTTCTGCATTGCGAGACCAACGCCCGGACCCGCCTCGGTCATGGCCTGCTGACCTGTCTCAAAGGGACCTGGCAGCCCCTTCGGATCGGCAAGCTTGAACTTGTTGAAGACGTCCCAGATGAACTGGCCCCAATCCTGAGCCGCCGCCGTATCAACGGTGACCTTGGCGCCATCGGGGGTCACGTAGTCGCCGCCGGCCTGATACATGTACGCGCACCACGAAGACCAGTTGGTCGTCATGCCATACCCGGACACCGCAATCTTGTCACCCTCGGTCTTGGTGAGACGGCGTCCCCAGTCAAGGAGCTCCTCCCACGATGTCGGCTGCTTCTCGGGATCTAGTCCAGCCGCACGGAACAGGTCCTTCCGGTAGACAAGCACACGCGCATCGGAAGTGACCGGGACACCGTAGTTCTTGCCACCGGACATCGTGGCGTTCATCGCGGACTCGGTGAAGTCGGACGACTCGCCCCAGACCTTCACGTAAGGCGAGATGTCGAGGGCCATTTTCTTGCCAGCCATCGACCCAACCCATTCCGCACCACCCGTGAACACGTCCGGCAGGGAACCAGCAACCATCACCGCGTTCAGACGATCGGCAACTCCAGTCCAGTTCTCCCACTTGACCACGACCTTGATGTTCGGCTGTTCCTTCTTGAACGCCGGCATCAATTCGTCATCCCACCACTTCTGCACTTCCGGACCGTGGTCATTGAGCCAGACCTGCAGTTCGGTTTGCGCACTGATGACGGTTGGAACCGTCTTCGCCGCGGGTGCCGCTGGGGCCGCGGTCGGAGCCGGTGCGGTTGTCGGTGCAGCTGCTGCCGGTGCCTTGGTTGGTTCTGCCTTGGCGGCTGGTGCCGCCGGTGCCGCCGGCGCCGTGTCGCCACCGCATGCAACCAAGGCCACGCCAGCTACCGCACTCGCCAGGACGCCCCGGCGCGCACTCACCGAACCAAACACGCTGTCGTCCCCACCGACAGCGCGACCTGCCTGTTCCTGATCTGCCATGTTCCACCCCCACAGATTGGCGTTCCCTGCCGCAAAACAGGCTCCGACCGACGAACGCCGTTGACGGTCGGAGCGCGAACCCGATCAGGTCAGTGATAGACCCGCCTTGGCATAAATTGGTCGCAGGCTGTCGAGGCCCGCAGTGGCGTAGGGCTCTGGCGCGATTCCCGCCATGCGGGGGCCAAGCACCTCAAGAGCGACAAAGCCATCAAAACCCGTGTGACTGATCGCCGACAACCAATCGGCCAAGGGGAAGTTCCCCTCGCCCGGCATGATCCGGTCAAAGTCATGGAGTTCGTGCCTCGCCACATCCGACTTTCCATCATTGATGTGCAACAACGTTATCCATGCGCCCGGAGTTTCACGGATCTCGGCAATCGTTCCGTTCGACCCGTACCAGTGATAGGAGTCGAGTGTGATGCCGACATTCCGCGACTTCACCTCGTGAAGAATTTCATTTGTTTCTGCGAGGGACTGGATGAACGGGTGAGTTTCCCCCCGAGATGTCCAGTGGGTAATGGTTTCCGGCTTGTAAACCGGGCAACCGAGGAATTCGAGCCCAATCCGGACGCCGGTGCCATCGAGGGCGGCATCCATGCGCTTGAGGCGCTCAACCGCAATCGGCCACGCTTCCGCCTTCGGCATCGCGGCAAAACGGCTAATCCCGCCGCCAGTGGTACCCCCACCAAGTGCCACGACATCCGCAGCGAGCGCGTGAACATGTTCGAGCGCATTCGCAAACTCTTCCTCTGGGGAAAAGACGCCTGCGCGAACAACACCACCGATGGTTCCCGGCACGACGCCGTTTGCATCGAGAAGATGGCGAACCTTGGCGTTGTCACCGTAGGCATGCGCTTCGGCAAGGCTGAAGTCAACCGCCGGATAGCCCGTCCGACCCGCAAGAACAACCTTTTCTTCGAACGAGAGATTGCCACCACCGAGTTGCGAGCCATGCAGTGTTTGACGGATTCGTGCCATGAATGTCTACCTTCCCTGCCGGCCGGGTTGATGACCCGTCGGACAATCAGCTCCGTGACACCGATTTCAGCGCACGGACCCCGGCCAACAGGATACGGCGTCTTCCTGAAAATTCCTGCCCCTGCAGCGGGGATGCACAAGGAAAATCACGCCGGGACGCCGCTCAATGCCGATCAGGTAGATGACGGCCCTGAACTGGACGGTGGGCGGTGACGGCGGCGCAGGAATTCCTCGAGTGCGTCGACCATAGCCGCGCCACTCGGCAACTCTTCGCCCGCGACTGCTGGTCCGTCATCGTCTTCATCATCGTCGCCCTGACCTTCACGGTATTGGCGTTCGAGATCTCTGACGTACTCCATCGCCTCAGGGTCGCGTGAGACTGCTTCGCGAACCTGGTCACCGAACCTGGTCGCTGCATCGTCGATGGTCTGGAGATCAAGGGAGACTTCAACCATCCGGACAAGTTCCCGCAACATGCGTGACGCAACGACCGGGTTCGGACTGGCAGAGATGTAGTGCGGCGCATGCCCCCAGATCGATAGCACCGGGTACTTGCGTTCCGCAAATCGCGAAGTCAGCACTCCAACAATCCCGGTCGGACCGCGGTACTTGCTCGCCACGAACTTGTGCGGACGCAACAATGGGTGTCGTTCCTGATTCGTTGCAGACTTCGACACATGCGGAGGCACCGTGTGGGGAATGTCAGTATTCAGTGAGCCCAGACCGACCACGAGTTCAACGCCAATGCGCCGCGCCACGTCGAGGACGATGTCAGCGAACTGGCGCCAACGCAGGTCTGGTTCGGTTCCTAGCACCACGATAAGGTCGCGCGCCTCGGGGGCATCAGAGGGGTCGACACACGTGAAGAAATCGACGGTCGGCCAGATGATCTGACGCCGGCGACCCTTACGGGCTGGCTTGACCATGGGTCTCGTCTCGGTAAAGACGAAGTATTCCTCCGCATCGACCCACCCGAACCGGTCTCCGTCTCGTTGGGAAACGATCAACCGGGCTGCCGTCGATGCGGCCTCACCCGCGTCATTCCAACCCTCAAAGGCAAAGACCAATGTCGGGTGGCGAAGCACGGGTATGCCGGTCAGTGTGAGAGAAGCGGGCAACCTCTCGCCATCAATCGTGCGCCGGCCACGGCCGCGATTGCGGCTGGCTGCACGGGGCTCGTCCGGCAAGTCCGCCAAATCTTCATCTGGGCCGGGAATTTCAAGCCGAAAGTTGAACCGCTCGTCGAAAACGTCGCCCGTCTCACCCATCTGACGCACCCATCATACCCGAGTGACCTGACGGACCGCTGCACCACGGAGACGTTGATCACGACTGACATAAACACCAAGAGGCACGCCCACTGGTGTGGACGTGCCTCGTTTCCTGGTGCGGCTCCGCCCGGTTTTCCGGACGGTACGCTCACTTGCGCTTGTGACGCTCGCGCTTGAGACGCTTGCGGTACTTGTGACGCGAGATCTTGCGCCGACGCTTCTTAATGACCGAGCTCATGTGGACTTGTTATGGCACATTCCGGGGCAACCTGTCAACGAATCCCGGGAACCAGCCCCACATCGGCCCCGATCGCAACCCGGATTGCCCACGTCACCGCCAGTCGAGGGCCCCGTGTCCACCAGCGGCATCGACTACCCGGAGGGCGTGGGACGAG
>BJHB01000193.1:0-6243 GCA_014191415.1 Chloroflexota bacterium | reverse complement strand
CCGGTCCAACATCGAGGTTGACGTCAGCAAGTTCCGGATACTTCTCGATGCAGATCTTCTTCCATTGGTCGAGGACCGATGTGCGAATCGGAAGAAGACCTGTCGTCCTCGTCTGATTGACCTGATAGTCCTTGCCACCAAGGTACTTCATCAATTCCCAAGCGGCATCCGGAGCCTTGGTGCCCTTCCAACCGACCCAGCCATCTGTAGTGCCGAGTACGCGTCGCTTAGCCGGCCCGGCAGGGACGTGGGAGTAACCCCATTTGATCTTCTTATCGATGGTCTTGGCCATGGAGAACGGGTAGAACCCATCTTCAACCATCGCGAACTTGCCAGCAGCAAATAGCGCCTGAGTGTTGAAACTCTGTCCCATTGGCGCGAGGAGCAACCGTTGGGCCATCACCTTGTCATCCCAAATTGCCTTGCGGACCCACTCGAACGCTTGAAGCGCCTTGTCCGAATCGAACAAGGGCTTTGAAGGGTCCTTGTCAGATACGGCCTCTCCACCGAACATCTCAAGGCGATACCAGAACCGATCCCACGACCACACCGGGTACATCATCCCGAACGTGTCCGTCTGATCCCCCTTGGACGTCGTGAGTTTCTTGGCTGCCGTCATGTAGTCGTCATGTGTCCATTTTTCATCTGGATACTTGACTCCAGCCTTATCAAACAAGTCTTTGTTATACCAAGTGAACATGACGTTCACATATTTCGGCATTCCAAAACGAATCTTGCTCGGCAACACAAAGTCGCGCCACTGCCATTCGTAGAAGTCTTTGAGGTCCTCGGCCTTGTAGTCACGCTTGACCAACGGCTCGATGTCAAGGACTTGCCCACGATCTGCGTACTGGGTGACGTTATCCGTCCATGACTCGAAGACGTCAGGCGCATTACCACCAACCATCGCAGCGACAAGCTTCTCATCGCGTCCGTCTGGGGCAGGCTCTAACGTGACCTTGATGTTCGGCTTGTCCTTGCCGAACGTGCTGTCGAGGTACGCCTGCGAGGCCTTGAGTTCCTCATCGTTCCCTCTGAATTGCCACCTCACCGTTCCCTTGGCACTCGCCCCCCCCGAAGGCGGTGCCCCCGCAGCTGGTGCACTCGCTGTGTCGCCACCACAGGCCGCCAATACTGTCGCCCCTGCCATTGACGCCCCAACCAGTCCTAGAAGCCGACGCCGCGTTTGCCCTGTCTCGCCCCTACTCACCAAGCAAGCCCCCTTCTGGTCAGACTGACCATTTGCAGCGTAGTGCGAACACGCGACAAAGTCAACTTACGGAGCACAATCGCCACCTCTTGTCGCACTCAAGGAGGCTCCTTTGCACTTCTTCACTTTGGTTTTTTAGGCAATACCTACACTGTTTTTACACAATCTATATCTAAAAAACCGAAGAGATATCCTGCGTCTGGCCAGTGGCTGCAGCCAGATATGCGCGTTCAATGATCTCGACGACATGGCGGGCGTGTGCGGCCGTGGGCACCGGGTCCGAACCAGTCTCTAGGCACTCCACCATATGCATGATGTCATTATAGACGTGTGGTTCCTGAATAGACGTATGGGCACCAGTTACGTGCTTCAATCCTGGCAGTCCGGCCGAAGGGATGAAGACACGAGGCCCTCGCGATCCAAACGCTTCCGGCAGGACCGCGTCACTGACAACCTCAAGGCCGCCAAGGCCGCCACCGAAATCCACGGTCCCTCGAGTGCCGGAAATCGTGAGCCGCCCCCACCCAATCGTTGGTGCAATGCGGGAATTCTGCCCACCAGCCAATGCAAACGTTGCATCCCCGAAATCAAGAAGCATGAGCGTGTTGTCGTCCATCTCGACAGCAATCTCTTTGTCTTTCCAGGTTCGGACTGGGAGACCTATCCCGGAGACAGCCGTCACTCGGCGCACCGGCCCGAAAATCCCGGTCAAGGTATGCAGCGAATACACCGCCATGTCATAGACCGGGCCTCCGCCCGCCTTGTAGTACCAGGTCGGATCAACGTTTCGAAGCACGTCATTGCCGGTACGGAAGGTTTCCTGCTCGTGCCCGCCACCTGCGTTGGTCGAAAATGTCCAGTACACCCTTCCAAGGCCCCCGCCTCTCACCAACTCGCGAATCGACGCAAGCGTTGGGTTCAGCATCTGGCCGGGCGAGGCAACCACCATCAACCCTTTAGTCTTTGCAAGTTCGATGACGGTATTTGCCTCTGCAAGGGTTGTCGTCATGGTCTTTTGCGCATAGACGTGCCGATCGTGCCCAAGTGCCATCATGATCTGGTCGTAGTGCGCGGGAATCGGTGTGGCGACAAGGACAACGTCGACATCAGCTTGCGCGATCATCTGGTCGTAATCGTCGTACGCTTCTGACCAACCGTAGACACGGGCAGTTTCGGTCGCGCGCCCCGGAACGACATCGCAACAAGCCACCAACTGGACACGCTCAAGCGCATCGGCTTGCGCAAGGTGTGGAAGGATCCCCCGTTGGGAGACGCTTCCGAGCCCCGCAAGAGCCAAACGGGTCTTCTTTGCCATCTGTGTGCCCCCTTTAGGAACAGCTTGCCGCCAAACTCTCCAAGTTCGACGTCGCATCCTATCCGCGCCAGGTGCACGGTGGGGGACACCTGAACCCCGACCTTGAATGGGCGGTGAGGGGTTCGTTCGGTGCCAGAGATCGAACCGATTGGTCGCCCTGTCGACGGCCGTCCTACAGCGCACCGCAGCGCAGCGCGGTCCACCTTCGATTAGGTTCTGGGCCGATACGGTCTGCTTATTTGCCTCAATACGTCGCGCGCCCACCTGAAATGTCAAAAACTGCACCAGTTGAGAAAGAACATTCGTCGGATGCAAGCCACGAGATCAGCGCCGCCACCTCATCGGTCCGTCCAGTGCGCCCCATCGGGATTCGAGACACCATGTAGTTGACATGCTGTTCCGAAACCTGTTCGAGAATCGGCGTAGCAATTACCGCCGGCGTCACTGCGTTCACAAGGACACCGGTCTGTGCAACTTCCTTTGCAATCGATTTCGTTAGTCCGATCACTCCGGCCTTCGCCGCGGAATAGGGCACCGCGTTCGGGTTGCCTTCCTTCCCTGCAATTGACGACACGTTGACAATCCGGCCCCAACCCTGCGCGATCATTCCCGGCAGCACCGCCCGGCATCCGTAGTACACGCCGGAGAGGTCAATCCCGATTACGCGCTCCCACTCACCGTCCGGCAGAGTCCACGAGGGTGCAGACATTCCTGCAATACCTGCATTGTTGATGAGAACGTCGATTGATCCCACGCGTGCAACGACACTGGCAACCAGTTCACGGAAACTCGCTTCACTGCTCACGTCAACGGTGACGCCAAACGCAGTGCCGTCTCCCCCGTCAATTGGAGGGTTCGCGATGGCATTGATTTCCCGCGCAACTCGCGTCGCGCGTTCAATGTCGAGGTCGGCGACCACGACCTGATATCCATCCGTCGCGAGACGACGGGACGTAGCTTCCCCGATCCCGCTCGCACCTCCCGTTACGACCGCCACTCGCGCGCGCGCACGCATTCCTGTCATCAATCGAACTCCCTGTGCTGAGAAAGGCAGACTAACTCACGGTATCCCAAAAGGCGCCGCGCAGGTCGCGGTTCGGGGCGCTCGGTTGTGTTGGGAACGGTGAATGGCGATCAAAACTTCCATCCACCGCGCAGCCCATGTTCCGCCAACGAAATGCGGACTCGTTCAGGGAAGCTCCTGTGCCAATCGGTGGAGTATGTGTTCTCCCTGACCTCTTCTCTAGATATTTTTATAACTTTATTAATGGAATATTTTTACTATTATTTATAACGCATTTTTTCACATCCAACTTGGAGCAGCAGTACCACAACATTTTGTCCCCTGTCGATTGACATGCGTTTTCGAACCCACCGAAGAAGAATTTATTACATATGATTGGTTCTGTGCTATGGTGAAGTGACCTTGATCTGAATGACGGTGGTTGGCGGTTCAACCACCTCGTGGATCCAGCTGGAGGTAGCAATGGCAAGCAGTAATTCACTCGGACGGCGCGGATTGCTTCGAATGACCGCAGCCACTGCGGTCGCACTCGGCACCGGCGCGGGAACCTTGGGCACCGTTTCTTCGGCAACCGCGCAGACTACGAAGTTCGGCGAAGCACCGGGGCTCGCCTCGCAGGTTGCGAGCGGCGCGTTGCCTCCAGTCGAGAAGCGCCTGCCAGAGAACCCTTTGGTAGTCGATTTCAAGTGGCTTTCTGCTGGCAAGTACGGCGGAACGTTGAACCTTGCCACTGGGTACACCAATGACCTTGAGTACTCCCGACGCATTTCCAATTTCATGTACGGACACTCGCCACTGCGCTGGGTACGTGACGGACTCGACATTGGACCCGGCCTCGCCGAGAAGTGGGAAACCAATGCGGACGCGTCCGAATGGACCCTGTACTTCCGCAAGGGTGTGAAGTGGTCTGACGGCCACCCATTCACTGTCGACGACGTGATGTTCTGGTGGGACGATGAAGTCGCGGTCCCTGAACTCAAGGAGTTTCCTCCTGACGAGACCAAGTCCGGACGCAACACCATTGCGAAGTTCACCAAAGTTGACGACTACACGTTGAAGATGAACTTCGATGCACCAGCCCCGCTGACCGCTGACCGCATTGCAATGTGGGTCAAGCGCGATCCGTTCACGAACGGCCGGTGGATGGACCCGAAGCATTATTTGCAGCAGTTCCATATCAAGTACAACACCTCGCTCGACCCGAAGACCTGGGTTGAGAATTACATGCTCAAGCGCGAGCATCGTTCGAACCCCGAGTGCCCTGTCCTGACCGGTTGGGTTTTCCAGTCGCTGACGCCAGGGCAGGAGCAAGTTTGGGCGCGTAACCCGTACTACTGGGTTGTCGATAAAGCGGGAAACCAGCTGCCGTACATTGATCGCATCGTTGGGCGCACATACTCGGATCCTGAGGTCCTCAAGTTGCAATACACAACTGGAACTGCAGACTTCGGGCAAGGCAACCAGATCGGGCAACTGACGCTCGCAGATGTCGAGTCCCTCCGTACCGCTGAAGCGAAGAGCAACATCGAACTCCGGTTCTGGGACGGTGGATCCGGCACTGGTTCCATGTACTTCTTCAACTGGAACCACAAGGATCCCAAGTACCGTTCGCTCTTCCGGAACTCAAAGTTCCTGAAGGCCCTTTCCCACTCTTTCAATCGGCAACAGGTACAGCGAGCGATCTATTTCGGTACTGGCGAGCAGACAACAGGAACGCTCAGTCCGAAGGCAATCGAGTACAACGTGCCCGGCGGACGGACCGTCTATCAGGCTTGGCGTGACGCGGCGCTTCGTTTCGACCCAGACGCCGCCAAGGCTATGCTCGATGAAATCGGGCTCAAGGACGTAAATGGCGATGGGTTCCGTGAATTCCCTGACGGAAGCCCGCTAGAACTCACTCTCGACTATTCTGCGGCTGAACCACCGAACGGTGAGCACGTGCGCAAGAACGAGCTTCTCGCACGCGACTGGCAGGCGGTCGGGCTGAAGACGACGCTCATGCCTCAACCCGAATCAGGCAGTGCCTTCGACAAGGCATGGGAGGCGAGCAAGTACCAGACCCGGTCGAACTGGGAAGTTGGTGACGGACCAAGCCATCTCGTGTACCCGCAGTGGCTCGTGCCGATTGAGCCTCAGCGTTGGGCGCCCCTGAACGGGAACTGGTATGCGGTTCTCGGGACGTCCAAGGCAGGTGAGGAACTCGATAAGGAACCGTACGACCGGACGCCGCCACGTGAAGCACCGGAACCGGGCGGACCAGTCGCTCGCATCTGGGAACTCTATGATCGGACCAAGATTGAGCCTGATCCGACGGCGCGTCATCGCCTTGTCTGGGACATCATTAAGATTCACATCGAAGAGGGTCCTTTCTACGCGGGCTCAGTGGCGAACCCGCCAAGGCTTGTGCTGGTGAAGAAGGGGTTGACGAACGTACCGCGTCGCGATGACCTCGCGCTCGGCGGCTTCATGAACCCATGGATTCACCCGACGCCTGCGGTATACGAGCCCGAGACCTAGTACTGGACCGACCCGGCTGCCCACGCGTAACACGCTCTCGGGAAGGTGCTGCCACTCGCCATGCGCGTGTGGGTAGCACCGGTCCTGTGGTAGGGCGACCGCCGTAGCCGGTTACAAACCACTTGCAACTGGCCACGGAACGTTTTATCGGAGGCGTGTCAGCCTTCTGACATATGA
>BJHB01000192.1:0-6272 GCA_014191415.1 Chloroflexota bacterium | reverse complement strand
GACTTTCAGGAATTGACGCAACCCGTCGGAGACAAATCAACACGCCACCAGCTACCAGGATTACGCTCATTCCGAGGGGTATTAGAGTTTGCCTATTTCCGAAGGAGCGCGCCTCTGGGTATGCCTCAAGGTCTGATTGAGTTGCGTCAATCGCATCGTCGGGGCGCAGGTACATCGGACCATACGCATCCGGTCCGACTACTAGGCGGCGAGTTCCTTGGTAGACGATCCAAATGCGATTACTAGGGTCGCGAAGCACGGGTCCGGCAATCAAATCTGGCCCGAGACCGACACGGTTGAGGTCGTCGTCGGGTATCTGCTCAATCCACGCCTTTTGAAACCTGTAGTCCGTGAAGACCTGTGGATTGGCCACCAGTCGACGCTTGTTGTTGACGACAAGATAGATCGCAGTCATGCTGCGAATGAGGCGGGGGTGGACTTGCCCGTCTGCATCAAGACCGTTGGCTGACACGCTTGTCTGAAACTGAACTGATGCGAGTGCCAGTCCGGCAATCAGGATGAGTCCGTGAACAGTTGCCGATGCATACCGATTCACAAACACAGTCACCCCTTGGTTTCAGCGTCGGTTCATGGCCGTCATGATGTCGGGTGCACCTACCAGCGCACTCGATGCTCAGGCAACCAGTTTCATAGCTGCCTCGATCACGTGCGGTGCAGTGAGGCCGTAAGTTTCCATCAGTGCCTCGGGTGTGCCGGACTCGGCGAAGCGATTGCCGAGGTTGACGTAGCCCAGTTTGCACGGGTGGTGTGATCCCACGGCCATCGCAACGACACTGCCGAGGCCCCCGTGCGCCAGATGTTCCTCGGCGACAAGGATGTGCCCGGTGTCCCGCGATGCACGCACCAAGGCGTCGACGTCCAGTGGACGGATTGTGGGGAAGTCCAGGACGCGTGCATGGATGCCCTTGGCGGCCAGGGCATCATGTGCCTCCAAGGCGGCGGCGGTCATGAGGCCACAGGCGACGATGGTCAGATCGGATCCATCACGAAGCTGGTAGGCCTTGCCGATTTCCAATGACGAACCGGCTTCGTGGATGCGCGGAGCCTTTGGTCGACCGAGTCGCAGGTACACCGGTCCCTCGTGCGCAATCATGGCGCGAACGGCGGCGTGTGTATGGGCCTCGTCCGAAGGGACGATAACCGTGAACCCGGGAAGCGAACATGCGAGGGCGAAGTCTTCGATGGCCATCTGTGATGGGCCATCCTCGCCGATCGAGATGCCGGCATGGGTGCCGACCACCTTGACGTTCAGGTGCGGGAAGGCGACGGACATTCGCAACTGGTCGTAGGCATTGCAAAGGAGGAAGGCAGCAAAGCTGGAGACGACCGGGATCTTGCCACTTGCAGCGAGCCCCGCGGCGACGCCGACCATGTTGCTTTCGGCGATTCCAACATTGAAGAATCGGTCCGGGAAGACCTGTCCGAACCATTCGGTCCGGGTGGAGTTGGCCACATCGCCATCGACGACGACGATGCGTGGCTCGGAATGTCCGAGGTCACGCAGTGCGATGCCGAACGCATCGCGCGTGGCTGCACCAGGGCTGACGACGAACGGTGTAGTTGATGCACTCATTAGAAGGCCGTCCGGATGACGTCAGTGGGGGGCGGGTTCACCGCGGAGTTCGGCGAACGCGCGCACCTGTTCGGAGGCGGTCAAGGGTTTCCCATGGTAGGCCCAGTCGGCCTCTACAAACGAGACCCCTTTTCCCTTGACGGTATGGGCAACGATGGCCTGCGGGCGTCCCTTCACGGCACGCACGGAGTGGAAAGCCGTCAGGATGGCAGGCATATCGTGTCCGTCAATCTCTTCCACGTGCCACTCGAAGGCACGGAGTTTTGCCGCGAGCGGCCTGTAGTCGATCACGCGTGGAAGCAGGTTCGATTGCTGGGCACCGTTGTGGTCCACGATCAGGGTGAGGTTGTCGGCATTGAAATGGGCTGCCGACATGATTGCTTCCCAGACTTGACCTTCCTGCATCTCGCCGTCACCGCACATCACATAGGTGCGGTATCCGTGGCCATCGAGGCGTCCGGCGAAGGCATGACCCAGTCCGATTGACAGACCCTGGCCAAGCGAGCCGGTGGATGCTTCCACCCCGGCAAGGCGCCGCATGTTGGGGTGACCTTCAAGCGGACTGCCGATCACGCGCAGGGTGTCGAGGCTTTCATGGGAAATCACACCATGTTCGGCGAGAACCGCATAGAGGGCTGGCGCGGCGTGTCCCTTTGAAAGGATGAAGCGGTCTCGGTCAGGGGCGGAGGGATGCGATGGGTCGAGGTTCAGGATGCCACCCTTGTAGAGGGCGACCATGATGTCAATCGCCGACATCGAACTCGATGGGTGCCCGGAAGCTGCCCGCGTGGTCATCGCAATGATGTCTTCACGGAGGCGTCTGGCGGTTGATGAGAGAAGTTCCAGATCTGGTCCGCCATCGGACGCATGTGGGGCGGAAGCACGGGTCACCACGCAGCGAAGAACCTCCGGTGGCAGCGAGTATACGGTGCTTCAGTGGACGCTGAGGTCACTTCGGTTGGTTGATCCTCGTGGCAAGCACGCCGTCCAGACAAGCGATGACCCGGGCTTCCACCACCTCAGGAGAGACCTCGTCAGTGCGGATTCGCACGGTCGCAATGCGCCTTGCATCAGCAAGTCGTCGGCGCTGCTCACTCAGGATCGCGACGGAGAGAGTGGATCTCCCGCGTCGCTGGACGGTGCGGGTCCTGGCGCTCAGGTAGACCATTGCATCGGGGTTCCCGAGGTGACGCCACAGGGTGCGGACCTCCGAGTGTTCCTGGGCTACGACGCGTGCGTCGATCCCCCGCAATCGCAGTCGCCGGACAAGTTCGGTCTTTCCGGAACCGCAGACCCCTACAACGACGACCATTGGTCCACCGACCGTTCTTGGTCGTCCCCGGTCATTCATGTCCAGATCGTAGCCCGCCGCGGGGTGGGCGCGCGGTCAAAATGCGCCAGACCGGAGTTGACGGAATGCGATGATCCGGGCACACTCTGCGGACGTGGATTTGCGTTGATCCGTCCGGATTGACGCATCTCGTCCGGCATCCGAACCCGTGGGGACACGACGAAAGTCGTGCCGGTGTTTCTGTCCGGTACATCGCAGGGCGATGAACCGCCAGTAGCCGGGGCAGTCCTCGCACTTTGGCGGGGTTCGGTTGGGGTGACAGGAAACGAATGTGAGCATGACAACGCGAACGGGGCAGACGTTGGGCCGGATTGGTGCACCATTGCGTCGGCTACTTGGCGTGGTGGCAATGGTCTCGGTCGGTGCGGTGTTGGCGACGGCGAATGACGGTTCGCCTGCCCTTGCACAGATCGTCATGGCCACCCCCACAATCACGGCACTCACCTTTCAGGACAACGACCCTTTCATGGTCTACCAGGGTGATTGGTCGCGCGTCGAGGACGCCAAGGCCGTGGGTGGCACGCGTCACCAGTCCCGGCAGGCCGGCGCACTGATGAAGCTGCAATTCACTGGGCCGTACGTCAAGTGGTTCGGGGTGCGCGGTCCCAACCGCGGTCGTGCCCGACTTACCGTGGATGGGGTGGCCGTGGGTGCGCAGGGCGACGGCATCATCGATCTGTACCGGCCAAACGAGACGACGTATGAGCTGATCAGCTGGATCGGTGGCTTGAACGGTGATGTGTCGCACACCCTTGTGATCGAGGTTCTCGGGCAACGGGGTGGTGCATCGTCTGACAGTCTTGTCGACGTTGATTCCATAGAGGTGCTTGGCGCGGAGCGTGCGCCGATCACTCCAACCCCTTCGGCAACGCTGGTCCCGACGGCAACGCCGACGCCCATGACCGGTGCCGTGATCGGTGGCGTACCACTCGTCGCCGTCGGGACGCCGGGTGCCGAACGCGCGCCGGGATCGTGGCCGATCGACACGCGGTTCCTGCGCTATTACGTCGAACGTGACGGGTTGCGCATCCTTGGGAACACGATTTCGCCGCCCACGTTCTTTGCCGGATACTTCGCCCAATACTTTGAGAAGGGTCGCCTGGAAGATCAGACTGGCATCAGTCAGGATCCGAACTGGCAGTTCCAGTACGGGCTTCTGGTTGATGAACTCCAGACGTTGCGCCTCAGCCTGCCGATTGGCGGAGAGACCTCCACCCTGAATTACCAGGCGGTGAATGACCTGGCCCGCGAGGACCGTCGCATTCCCCCGCCGACCGGGTTCCTTGGTGGCACGAAGACCAATAGCGATGGATCGGTCTTTGTGCCGTACTCGCAGGCGCTGCAACCGGCGCCGGGACATAGCGTCTCACCGGTCTTCTGGCCATATATCAATCGTTCAGACATCTTCCCGGGGGGCTGGTTGCATGACATCGGGCTCCCGATGACTGAGGCGGTGCCCGCGGTCGTGACCAAGGGCCCGTTTGCCAATCGGAACATCCTGGTGCAGGTGTTCCAGCGCACGATCCTGACCTACGACCCGCTGAACGGTGCGGAGTTCCAGGTTGAGCGGGCAAACGTCGGTAGCGATTACCGCCGTGCGTTCCCGGATCGGGTGCCCCAGTAGGGTTGACCGTGACCGTGCGCTTTCGGTCGCGATGGACCGGCGTGCGACGCGTCGCGTGACACGCTTGCCCGCCGTGCGGACGCCCGGAACCAACGGAGGGATGGATGATGGCATCGAATACGCACGGGTCAGGTAATTCCGGCACAGGGGCGTCGGTTCCCGACCGCCCTCCGGTCCGTAGTTACCTGACCCGACTTGTCTGCAGCATGTGCGGGCATCCGGAAGAGGTCGACCGCCTGCAGAACGTGTGCACGGCGTGCGGGCGCGTACTGTTCTACGAATACGATCTTGACGCCGTGCGGGAGACCCTTCCCCGCGATGCCCTGCGCGCCCGCGATGCCACGCTTTGGCGGTACCGGGAACTCCTGCCGGTGCGCGAGACCCGCCACATCATTTCGCTTGGCGAAGGGATGACCCCCCTGCTCCCCGCGCCCCGGCTCGGTGCGGTGTCTGGCTTTTCCCAACTCTATGTCAAGGATGAGGGCCTCAACCCAACCGGGTCATTCAAGGCGCGGGGGATCAGTGTCGCCGTAAGCCGTGCGCTTGAACTCGGTGCCACCGCCTTGGGAATTCCCACGGCCGGCAACGCCGGAGGCGCCTTGGCCGCCTATGCTGCGCGGGCAGGATTGCCGTGCTACGTCCTCATGCCCGAGGACACTCCGCTGGCAAACAAGCTCGAGTGTGTCCTCTACGGTGCAAACCTGTACCTCGTCAAGGGGCTGATCAACGATTGTGGTCGCATCGTGCGCGAGGGTGCGGGGGCGGGTCGGTGGTTCGACGTGTCCACGCTGCGTGAACCCGGTCGTGCCGAAGGCAAGAAGACCATGGGGTACGAGATTGCCGAGCAACTGGGGTGGGAGTTGCCCGACGCGATCATCTACCCGACGGGTGGCGGGACCGGCATTGTGGGGATGTGGAAGGCATTCGATGAAATGGAACGCATGGGATGGATCGGGTCGCGACGCCCGAAGATGATTTCCGTGCAGGCCGAGGGGTGCGCGCCGATTGTCCGCGCGTTTGAGGCCGGTGAACGGCACGCCACCCTCTTCGCAAACGCCCATACGGTTGCCAGTGGACTTCGTGTGCCGGTGGCAATCGGTGACTACCTGATGCTTGATGCGATTCGCGCCAGTGGCGGGACGGCGATCACGGTGCACGACGATGAGTTCACACCGGCGATGCGGGTGGTAGCGCGGGCCGAGGGCATTTCACCGGCCCCGGAAGGTGGTGCAACCTACGTAGCCTTGACCAAGTTGCGGGACAGTGGCTTCCTGAAGACATCCGACCGGGTGGTGATCTTCAACACCGGTGCGGCGTGGAAGTACAGCGAATTGCTTGAGACAGGGTCGCTGCCGGTCCTGGACCCCGCCGACCCTGCCGTGCAGGCGCACATTGCGTGATGAGCGACGGGACCAGGGTCCCAACCTTGCTGGTGGGCCAGTCCGGTGGGCCAACCCCGGTCATCAACGCAAGCCTGGCCGGAGTTCTTGACCGAGTTGCTTCTGGCCTGGGACAGCCGTACGTGCGCGTCCTTGGGCTTCGGCACGGCATCGAGGGTGCCCTGCGTGGGGATGTCGTCGACCTGACCGCATTGACTGCATCGGACCGGGATGCACTGGCACATACACCGGCGGCAGCATTGGGGAGTTGCCGGAAGCGTCTTGAACCCGAAGATGAGCGTGGCGTGCTCGAGACATTCGCGC
>BJHB01000191.1:0-6274 GCA_014191415.1 Chloroflexota bacterium | reverse complement strand
AGCCGGTGATCCGAATGGATATCCTCGGGTCATGACGGCTATTCCTGAAAGAGACCCGAGCGAACAGGCCAATCCATTTGAAAGGCGTGATGCGTTGGTGTGGCGACGCCTCATGGAGGCCCGTCGCCAAAAGGCGGTCCTCGCGCGTGAGGCAAGTGGTGGGGCCAATGACGGAGTGGTCATGTCGCGGGCGGTTGCGGTGACCCGCCTACTCGATTTGATTTCCACCAGTCACATCGATTTTGAGACTCGATCCCATCCGGAGCCCAGGCATGCCAGGCACCTTGCATCGATATGGGAGGTCGGACTGTCCGCGACGGTCCGCACGACGCTGATGTCGATGGACGGTCGTCCGGTGCTCGTCGCGGTGCCGGCCGATCGCAAGATCGATGCGTTGGGGGTGCGAGCACGAACCGGTACTTCGACGATTTCAGTGTTGCGGGGCGACCGAGGAGTTGGGCGGGTTGGCTGGGAGGGGATGGAGGGTCAACCTGGTGCCCTTCCCTGCGTCCCTGAGATGTTCGGTGCGTCCCTGCTGATTGATCCCGAACTAACAGACGCGGGTCCCATCGTCGTAGGTCTTGGTGACGGACAGTCACTGCGGTGTGACGGCTTGCAATTCGCTGAGGCACTCGGAGCGACGGTTATCCGCTGTGTTGGACGGACCCGCCTGTTGTCACAAGGCGGGATGGTCGACGACCCACCTCACTAATTCGCGGGGACTTATGGCCACAATGGGGCCGAACTAAAAAAGGAAAACCCCACCTTCTTGCGAAGGTGAGGAAAAGCCCAGGCAATGGCTTATTTTCCCAGACCGTCTCCAGTCTAGTATCGTCAGCGCTGAAGTGTTTCACGACCGTGTTCGGGATGGGAACGGGTGGGTCCACTACGCTCGGATCACCAGGACCCTCTTGTTATAACAGCTGCCGCAACGGCGTGCAAGGAATTCATTGGCAGTCGCCCGTTGGCGGAGCAATTCACCAGTTGGGTCAGTTACTGACCAATACGCGGAACCGGTCACGCGTCGGGCTCGACTCGAACGAGGATGCCGATGGTTCGAATCACGGCGGCTACCGCTTCGGCTCGTTCGAGGGGACCGACGTATGGAACCGTTGATCCAGTCTGGTGGATTTCGTTCGCGTGTGCCTCGGCTGTGGCGCGGCTCATGCCGGCAACTGCGCGCATCAGGATCGTGATGACCTCGTCAAAGGTGTTGTGGTCGTTGTTCACCACCACGACCTTGTAGGGAGGGAGCAGCCGTCGCAGGATGTCCGGGTCAAACCCTTGATCGTCAGTCGGGGTTGAAGGGTCCGCTGTGGGTGAAGACGGCGACGTGCCCGGACCAGTGCGCCCGCTGCGCGTCCGGTCATCAGGGTCAGCGACGCTCGAATTCGGCACTGGCGTCGCGCCGGTGGCCGCTTCACCTGAGGCGATCGTCTTCAGGGGCGCTGACCGTGATTTTGGGGTCACGTCACTCATAACGCGCGCCTGCCACGAAATGTTCAGCACGGTAGCCGAACAAAGTCCCTATCGGATGCTCTGCTAAGGTTCGCACCATGATGGACCTCGAAGGCATCCCGTCCCCGGCGACTTCCCAGCTTGGCACAGAGGTCCGCCCGGTAGTCCTCATCATTCTCGATGGGTGGGGAATAGCCCCGGCTGGCGATGGTAACGCGATCACACTTGCGGATACTCCAAACCTGGATCGTCTGGCGGCTGAGGGCCTTACTACGGTCCTTGACGCGTCGGGACTGGCGGTTGGCCTGCCTGATGGTCAGATCGGCAACTCCGAGGTTGGTCATTTGAATCTCGGTGCCGGATTCAGGGTGGTCCAGGATCTACCGCGGATTGATGAGGCCGTCGCCGGTGGGCGATTTGATGCAAATGAGGCGCTGCTTAGGGCAATTCGTCACGCCCGTGATACTGGGCATACCCTCCATCTTATTGGCTTGTTCAGTCACGGGGGTGTTCATTCGCACGCGAGGCACCTGGAGGCGCTAATCCGCCTTGCATCGCGTGAAGGAATGGTCAGGGTCGCCGTTCACCTCATCCTGGACGGGCGCGATACCCCTCCTCGACAAGCGTTATCTGACCTGCCGGGACTTGAGGCTGTTCTTAAAGAGACTGGGATAGGTCGAATTGCAACGGTGGCGGGACGGTATTTTGCCATGGACCGGGATCGTCGGTGGGACAGAGTGTCTCAGGCCTACAACGCCTACGTCACCGGCCTTGGTCCCGTGTTCCCTTCGGCGCGGGAAGCCATCGAGGCCGCCTACCGTGAAGGAATCAGTGACGAGTTTGTGTTGCCGTCGATCATTGGTGGCGGACCCGACGGAACCATTGACGATGGGGATAGCGTGATCTTCTTCAACTATCGCTCTGACCGGGTGCGTCAGTTGTCTCAGGCGCTCATTGTCCCGGATTTCGATGGCTTTGTTCGGTCACGCGTTGTACGAGGCATACATTTCGTCTCGATGACCGAATACGAAGCGGACCTTCCGGTCACGGCAATCGCATTCCCTCCGATGCACGTAGAACGTCCCCTGGCCCGCGTGATAGGCGATCTTGGGAAAACGCAGTGCCATATCGCTGAGACTGAAAAATACGCTCACGTCACCTTTTTTCTGAACGGTGGGCGCGAGACGCCATACCCGGGCGAAGACCGCATCCTGATCCCGTCTCCGGCAGTGGCTACGTACGACCTACAGCCAGCGATGAGTGCAGAGGGAGTCGCGGAGGCGGCCTGCCACCGCATTTCCACCCGGAGCGACGATTTTCTAGTGATGAACTTCGCAAACTGCGACATGGTTGGTCACACCGGAATGCTCGATGCGGCCCGGCAGGCAGTTGAGGCCGTGGATCGTGCGGTTGGCGAGGTTGTTCGCGCGGCGCGTTCAGATGGCCGGGTTGTCGTGGTGACATCCGACCATGGCAACGCCGAAGTGATGATTGACCCCGAAACCGGTGGGTCATTTACGGCGCACACGACCAACCCGGTCCCGCTTTACCTCATTGGTGCGCCTGAGGATGCACGCCTTGTCCCTCATGGCCAATTGTCACGTGTTGCGCCAACGATCCTTCGGCTCATGGGGATATCCGTTCCCGCTGAGATGACTTCTCCGGATCTTTTCGTTCCTCGCTCAATTTTCGACCGAGCAGAAGCTTAACGGAATACCGCGACCGAACGTGTCAGCGTCATTGATGGACTACCATCAAGGCATGTCTGAGACATTCGATGTGGTTGTGCTTGGCCTAGGGGTGATGGGTGCGTCCGCGGTCCACCAGTTGGCGGGTCGAGGCGTGCGGGTGCTTGGCCTAGACGCGAACCAGCGGGGCCATGTCCTTGGGTCGTCCCACGGACGGAGCAGGATCATCCGCGAGGCGTATTACGAGGCGGTCGAATATGTGCCCCTCGTACAGCGGGCGTTCGTCCAATGGCGCGAACTTGAGGAGGAGACCGGTCTTGATCTCCTACTCATGACCGGATGCCTCAATATTGGGCGGCCGGGAACGCATGTCGTAGACGGGGTGATCGCGAGTGCCAAGAGGCATGGGTTGCTTTCTGAAGTTCTTCCATCGGATGCAATGCGTTCCCGTTTTCCGGCCTTTGCTCTTCCTGAGAGCCATGTCGGGGTCTATCAGCCAACTGCCGGCGTGTTGAACGCCGACGCATGCGTTGGCGCACTGGTCGATGCCTCCGTAGCCCGGGGCGCCACAATTCGCCATGGGGAAATGGTGAGTAGCTGGGAACCGGATGGGGATGGTGTCATTGTCCGCACCCCAAGTGGCACGATTCGTGCGCAGCACCTTGTCGTGACGGCGGGACCGTGGTCTGCTTCGGTCCTAGCGGATTTGGGATTGCCTCTTCAGGCGGTTCGTCAGTACGTCGTGCACTTTGAACCTCAGGCGCCTGAGCGGTTCTCTCCTCCCGGGTTTCCCGCATTCATCTGGGATGTCGCTGAGGGGGAGGTGTATGGCATTCCGTACTTGCCCGGAAGCGGGTTCAAGGTAGGCGGACATGACCCGGGCGAACCGTGCACGCCCGACACGGCGAGACGCACTGTCACGGTGGAGGAAATCGAGAACGTCCGGTCGATTTTCGAGAGGTGCCTGCCAGGATGTGCCACAACGATGTCCATGGCAGCTACATGTCTCTACACGGTAACCCCAGACCGGCATTTCATCATTGATCGCCACCCGGAGCATCCGCAAGTTTCGTACGCCGCCGGGTTCTCAGGCCATGGCTTCAAGTTCGGCCCTGCCATCGGCGAGGTCCTAGCGGACCTCGCCATTGAAGGAAGCTCGAGGCACGATATCGCGTTTTTAGGTGGGGCACGTTTCGCTACGGCTTCTTGAATCGAAGCTTTAGACGTCTGCCTTGGTCATCGACACGGGAGGTTAACGGCGCGGTGCGTACGCCTCCACAAGCGCCTTCTCGATTTTCGCAACCATTGTGTACGCCGGATCGAAGACATTCCCAACGTCGTACCTGACGCACTGTCCAAGTAGGAGCGACGCCGCCCGCGTGCTGTAGCCGTAGTCCTCACCAAGCCATTGCACAAGTTCGGTAGTGGCGTGCTGAAGGGCCTGATCGAGGGGGCGTGCATTGCCCGCAGCCATCAGCCAGGTGCCGTCGTCAGCGCGTGGCCAGAAGATTGGCTGATCCCGGCGGTGGATCCACGCGGTGAACGTGACGTCGAGGGAGATCTCAATCCCCGTCCCGGCGATTTCGCCGCAGCCCTGGGTGGCATGGCCGTCCCCGAGTTGGAAAAGCGCGCCGGGTACAAAGACCGGGAGGTACACGGTCACGCCTTGCCGAAACCCCCGGTAATCCATGTTTCCGCCGTGCGGCCCGGAGGTTGCACAGGAAATTGCCTGCCCGCGATCCGGCGCAACCCCAAAGCATCCGACCATGGGATCAAGCGGAATCTTGAATGCCGGTAGATCGGGCTCCACCGGGTCGTGCGATGCGAGGGTGGCCGTCCAGGCCTCAGTGTCGACATTCCAAATGGCGCGCCCTCGTTCGGGGGGAAGCTTGAAGACGAATTCGGGATCGACAACATGTGCCGCCAATCGTCCACTGGTGTGACCGTACGGACGGTTGGGTACAACCCGGTCGAACCGCACCGCGATCACATCGCCAGGGTTGGCGGATGTAATGAAGAACGGTCCGGTCTGGGGATTGCCCCCAATGTTGACCTTGTGGCCGTGCTGATCTACACCGGCACTGTCAATTGTGGTTGTCACAACCGTATCCCCGGGCGCGATTCGTAGCACCGGCTGCCAAGATCCGATCGAGACGTGGAACTTCGTCGGGTGGAAGGTATGTAGGGTTGACATGCGTGACGGTATACGCGATCACGCGTGACGCGTCCACTTGTCATCAGTAGCGCTTCGGCAGTCCTGCCCTTGAAGGGATGCAGGCTAGTCGACGGGCGTGACTTCAGCGATGGCCGCGCCAATGATGACCCGGTCGCCTTCAGCAACGAGGTGGCGATCAATCCTGACCCGGGTGTCAACCGGGATTTCGATATTGACCTTTTCGGCCTCGACTTCAGCGATAGCTTCCCCCGACTCAACGATGGTGCCTACGGCGGCGAGCCAATGGGTCAGGGTCGCTTCGGTTACGGAATCACCCAGGTCGGGGACGACCACCAATATCTGTCCGGCGCTGCTCATGGTCCACCCTCCGATCTCGGGCAGATGGTCGCACATCGGTATGGGGCTGAGTTGGCTTCTCGACGTGGTACGCACCGCCGGGAACGCCGCAGACCCGTTGCAGATATGGCGCTTTGACACGCTGTCGGAGTGACTTTGAGTTTTTTTCGGGCCAATCTAGGGCCGGCGGAGGGTTTCAGGTGTCGCCAGTTCACCGACATTCGGGGCGCAGGAACCGGCCAGACCGGCGAGGCAACACGCGAGCGGTCGATCCGGAGACGCTTGGATCTGTTGGGACCAAGACGGTTCGGACGGCGGTTTCAAGTTCCAGCGATCATGCATCGCGGGAATCTGGCGACCTGAAGTCTTGGTTGCTCATCGTTGCGGCTATGGCATGTGCGGTGCCTTGGTTCGTTTATCTTGCTCTTGGCGATGTGGTTTCCGGGCCTCCGATACTTATCGCGATCATGACGGGAGGCGGGATCGTTGGTGCGGCGTTCCTTTTGTCGTGGGCAGCTGAAGTCTTTCAGTTGGACGTATCCCAGGCGCTCGCCCTCGCGCTGCTCGCGCTAATTGCGGTCCTTCCGGAATACGCTGTGGACGCAGTCTTTGCGTG
>BJHB01000190.1:0-6293 GCA_014191415.1 Chloroflexota bacterium | reverse complement strand
CCAACCGAGACCGGGCAAGCGCCGGCCAGCGGGACCGGCACGAGGTGGGCGCGTCGCGTACCAGACCCTGCGGTTATTGCCTTACCACCACGGTCCGGAACCGCGAACGACCGGCGGGGAAGCGAACCACGCCTAGCGTCGGACCGTACTCCAAACGACGACGGGTCGTTCCCGGAGGAACGGGTCCCGGCGACGTCCACCCAGACAGGTGCGCAACTGGTGCCGAACCCGTACGGACCGACCAATGATGAACCGTTGCGTCCTTCAGCTGAGTGGCTTGCACCGTTGACCCCAGCCATACCAATCCCACCACCCGACGAACTGGACACACGGCTGAGAGCACTTCTGGACAGCCCCCGTGCATTTGTGACGCGCACGCGCGAGGGAAAGTCCAGCAACGTCGACATCCGGCCTCTCATTGTCAATGCATCGTGGATGTGGGACGCGACTTCACCAATGGAAGACGATGGGCACCCATTGGGGTCAGTCGCGCGCCTGTGGTTAGTGGTGCGACACGATGCAACTGGCGCCGGGCGACCCGATGACATTGCTGCCTCACTCGATCTGCAAGTGGTCGAAGTCACCCGGACAGCAATCGGCCTGGACGATGAACCACCGCCTTTGCGACCGACGGCCACGTCCTGACAAACCGCTCCTCGCGTCCTTATCATTCCCCTGTCAATAGAGAGCAACGAAGGCGCGGCCGTGTCCCTCACTCGCATGAAGCTAGCGCAAGTGGCGGCTATGCGAAACATCCGGTCGGACCACGTGATCACTGCGGGCATCGCGCTTCACGGATGAGACTGCAATCCGCCCGACGACCTCGGCGAGCAGCCCCCGAGCGGTCGCCACGATCGCAAGCGCGAGAACGGTCCCGGTCGCGGGGCCATCCCCATCGAGATTTGCTTCGCGTTGCGCAATCATTGCCGGATCCGAAACGAGTTCAAGGGACTCCCGTGCCAAAGAAAGGGCGGCGATTGATGTGCCCGAGCCCTCGTTGATTCGTGCCAGGTTCAGTGAGAGGCGAGCCCGAACCATCGTTTGCCACATGCCAGGGCCAGTCGCGCAAGCAAGACCCCGCCCCCAGAGCGTCGTTGCCTCGGCCACATCGCTCCGCGCGAATGCCATTTCCCCAGCAGTCATCAGCACCTCGGCGCGTACATCCGGCGCTCGCGAAACGGGATTCGCGCCGATCGTTCCCGGGGTGACCAGGGCGATTGCGTCGGCAATGCGGGAGCCTCCGGACACGGCATCCTGATCGAACGCAGCAAGGAGCGCCAGAACGCGGGCGCGCAGCTCGACACCAACGATTCCAACTCGCTCGGCATCAACCAATGGCCCGAGGTCCGGGCGCCAGCCTAGCAGTCGGGAGGCATGGACTTGCTGGACTTGCGCTTCAAGTCGGCCGGCCTGGGCGCTAACGGATGAGCCATTGATCAATGACCCAACTGGCACGGAGAGCGCGTACGCAATCGCCGACAGCATCGGCAGTGAGGGAACCACTACCCCGTTTTCTACCTTGCTCAGGAGCGCAACCGAGCATCCGACGGCGGACGCAAGGGAAGCAAGGGTCAGGATTGGCCGTCGCGACGTGCGAGCCTCGCGGACGGCATCGCCAACCAACCCCGGATCAAACCCTTGTCGAACCGCGCGTATGGGTCTCGCCACCCGCCCTCGCGGAACGACCAGTCTTGACGGCTGTGATGGGAAATGTCGCTTGCTCAGATCGCGTTCCGTCATGTTGATTGCTAAGCAATATTCTTGCACCAGGTTTTCTTTGCAGTCAACTTGAATGTACCGTGAACCACGCCGGGACGTTACGAACGACACCAACCGCGCCTCTTCCGGAAAATGCTCCGGCAAGGGCATCGCCAAGGAGGAACCCTGCAATGCCTCGCGCACTCGTTACCGGCATCACCGGCCAGGACGGCAGCTACCTGGCCGAGCTCCTTCTCGAGAAGGGCTACGAAGTCTTCGGGCTCATTAGACGGTCAAGCGTCGTGACCGACCAGCGCATCCGCCATCTCATCAACCATGTCGAGCTGCTTGATGGCGACCTCCTCGACCAACTCTCCCTCATCAAGGCAATCCAGCACGCGCGACCAGATGAGGCCTACAACCTCGCCGCTCAATCGTTCGTGCCTACCTCGTGGGGCCAGCCTGTACTCACCGGGGAGTTCACCGCCCTGGGTGTGACCAAGATGCTGGAAGCCGTCAGGGTGGCCGACCATCCGATCCGTTTCTACCAGGCATCGTCGTCGGAAATGTTTGGGAAGGTCATGGAAGTCCCGCAGACTGAACGGACACCCTTCTACCCGCGCAGCCCGTACGGCGTCGCGAAGGTGTACGGGCACTGGATCACCGTCAATTACCGCGAGTCGTACAACATGTACGCGTGTTCAGGAATCCTGTTCAACCACGAGTCACCGCGCCGTGGCCTGGAGTTCGCCCCACGAAAGATCGCTCGCGCGGTGGCGCGGATCAAACTGGGAAAGCAACACGAAATCCGGCTAGGCAACCTTGATGCCCGTCGCGACTGGGGATTTGCTGGGGATTACGTGCGGGCGATGTGGATGATGCTTCAGCAACCCACTCCGGACGACTACGTAATCGCGACCGGCGAAACACACACCGTTTCCGAGCTTGTTGAAGTCGCCTTCCGGCGGGTCGGGATCAACAACTGGCGCGATTACATCGTGATTGACCCAGCACTCCTGCGTCCCGCCGAGGTCGATCTTCTGATTGGAGACCCGACAAAGGCAAAAGAAAAGCTGGGATGGGAACCCAAGGTCACCTTCGAGGGGCTTGTCAACCTGATGGTCGACGCGGACCACGAACTGGAGGCTCATACCCCAGACTGAGTGGGCGGTTGCAAAAGAATGGCGGGGACGCCCATGAGCGCCCCCGCCAGATGTGGACCGCGGTTGTCCGTCAAGCCGGAGTGCAGCGCATCACCGAGGATCAGTCCTCGACGACGGCGAGCACGTCCTTCTCGGAAAGGATCAGAAGTTCCTCTCCGTCGAGCTTGATCTCGGTCCCGGCGTACTTCGCGTAGAGAACCTTCTGGCCCTCGTGGACCTCGAGGGCGATCCGCTCACCGTTGTCAAGCACCCGTCCGGTGCCAACAGCGATGATCACGCCTTCCTGGGGCTTCTCTTTGGCGGTGTCCGGCAGGACGATTCCGCTCTTGGTCGTTTCTTCACGCTGCGTCGGCCGCACTACCACTTTGTCACCCAGTGGCTTAAGCCGAGTCGCGGTTGCCGTAGACATGTGGTCTGACCTCCCTAATCGGTCACGCCGGGTCACCCGGCTCGCATCGGAATCGTTCGCAGTCGCGAATACTCACGTATCGTCGCGCCCACGGAATCGGGCAAGGCTCAGGCAATCACCGGCAGCCACTCCAAGCCAATCATCAAGTGTGATCGAATTGGCGCATCTGAACGACATCGCCTGTGCGGAACGTTGGCACAACAAGTCTAGCAGTCTCCGCGGAAGACTGCTAATCGTCCCGCGAGCTATCCAAGCGAGACCATCTCATCGGTAGACTAGGTACGGATACCGAGATGACCGCGACGGGAACCCTCACGCCGGAAGAACGGGCCGACCCGGGTCCTGAACTGCTCGCTGCGACCCCGAAGGATGAGGTCACGTCATCTGCACGCGGCGCGGCCACCCCTCGGCGTGACTGGTTCGATCAGATTTGGAATGTTCTGGGTTCGATCCGGTTTGGGGTGGTCCTGATCGCCCTCACCGCAACGAGCGTGTTCCTCGGCACAGTCATCATGCAGGCCCCCGGGGACGTTCAAGCATCCCCAGAACTGTTCGCTGCATGGCTCCTGGGTCCGCGCGGGCGGTACGGCGAACCTTGGTCATCCATATTCGAGGCATTGGAGCTCTACCGAGTGTTCCAGAGCCTCTGGTTCCGCGGTCTGCTGGCCCTCCTGTCGCTCTCCATCATGGTCAACGTGGCGTCGCGGACACCCGGGATCATTGCCGTTGTCCGGCGACCACCCGTCAAGGTGCCGACACGGTTTTTCAGCAGGGCACCGTTACGAGTAACTGTTTCCTTCCCTGTCCCGCCGGACGGCATCCGCCCACAGCTTGCGACGGACTTGGGCCGGAAGGGCTACCGCACGATTGCTTGGGATGACGGCTCAGCTCTCGCGATCTACGCTGATCGGAACCGGTACGGGAAGTACGGCACCTTTGCGAACCACCTCGGGCTCATCATCATCCTCGGTGCCGGGGTGCTGGGGAACGTGACAGGATGGCGTGAAGACGCCTTCATGGTTCCTGAAGGCACTACCAGAGCGGTTGGCCACGACACCGGCCTCGTGCTGAGAAACGAGGCGTTCGTTGAAGAATATTTCCCGAATGGGACCGCGTCCGACTTCCGATCCGAGGTAGTGGTCCTCAAGGACGGTAAAGAAGCCGCCCGAGGCACAATCCGTGTGAACGAGCCCCTGGACGTCGGAACCGTCCGGTTCCATCAGGCATTCTTTGGCCCCGCAGTCGCAATGCGGGTGCGCAATGCCGAGGGAGCAATCGTCTACGACGACAGCACCGCCCTTGGATTCAAGTATGACGGCGACGGCGTGACAAGAAACGGCGGGAACTTCGTCCTGGGAAACCGCCAATTTGCCGTTTTCGTCCTCGTCCCGTCTGCCTCCCTGCAAGCCCCCGACCCGGTGATACCTGCGGGAAGTGTCCGGTTGGAAATCTTCGCCCCAAGACAGCCACGTCCCGTCGCGGTTGAGACCCTTGCGCAGGGCGAAAAACGTGAGATTGTGGGTTTCACCTTCGAGTTTGTCCGTGAGACCCAGTTCTCAGGGCTGCAAGTCGTGGATAACCCAGTGGTAAATGTGATCTGGATTGGCGCCGCCCTCATGGTGATGGGGTCGATGGCGGTCTTTTTCCTCCCACTGCGCCGCATTTGGGCGCGGATCGAAACCTCACCCGATGGCGGGTCGGTGGTGACGCTTGCGTCAGCGCACGTGAACGAAGTCCTGTTCGCCCATGAATTCGCTGCCTTGGGTGAACACCTTGCGAAGAAAGGTGGCGGCAAGGTCGTCGCATCCGTGCAACCCAGTGCCATGGGAGACCCGATAGAGGCCGGGTCGTGAACCTGCGTACATTTCCCGTACAACTGCAATCCAACGTCGGCACGTCTCAGGACAGGGTTTTCCAAACCCCTACACTTACTTGTGAGGTTTTCCGTAGCCACTACTCTTGCCGGCCCGGATACCCGATCAGACAGTGAGGTGAAGCAGCAATGGCAAAGGCGTCGTACTACACCTTCACTGCCTCGTTCATAACCCTGGGCGTTGCCCTGCTTGCGTACCTTTGGTACACGATCGGACAGCGACGCGGTGCTGGGCGCTACGGAACATTCTTTACCGTCAATGGGGCCTTGCTCCTGACCACGTCCCTCGGGTTGCGATGGTTTGCATCCGGGCACGCGCCCTACTCGAACCAGTTCGAGTTCTCGCTCAGTTTCGCTTGGGGAACCATTGCAAGTTACCTCTATCTTGAGCACAGGTTCAGACTAAGGAGCCTTGGGTTCATTGCGGTCACGATTGCGTTCGGCATGCTTGCATACGCCAGCACCCTGCCTTCCCGAATCGACCCACTCATTTCGGCGTTGCAGAACAACGCCATGCTCACCACACACGTCGCGATGGCGATCATCTCGTACGGGACGTTCGCCTGTGGCTTCGCTGCCGGGGTCCTCTATCTCATCAATAGGAAAGGCACGATCAGCTTCCTGCCCGCCCCGGAGGTCCTGGACGAAATCGGACACAAGGCTGTAATGATCGGGTTTCCCGCCCAGGCAATGCTTTTGATCCTGGGCGCACTCTGGGCCAACGTTGCATGGGGCGCATACTGGAGTTGGGATCCGAAGGAAACCGCAGCACTCTTCACCTGGCTCATTTACGGTGTGTACCTTCATGCCCGTGCCCAACGTCACTGGCGTGGCGTACGCGCAGCATCCCTGCTTATCTTGGGGTTTGGCGCAGTCATGTTTACGTTCTATGGCAACTACTTCCTTGGCGGACTCCACACCTACTCGGGACTCTGATCCCAAACCGGTCGACGCGTTGCGAACGCGACGCGCCGTCCTTGGCGGGATCTCTGTCCTGACAATCGCGGGCACGGCCGGCTATGCGGCTGCCATGGCGTCGCGTGCCGAAGACATCGATGCGCCGGTGCCGATCACGTTCGCTGGACGCGGAGGCAAGGCCCTCGCCGCGGGATCCACCGCGCCAGATTTCGCCCTTCCATCCCTTGACGGA
>BJHB01000189.1:5147-6311 GCA_014191415.1 Chloroflexota bacterium | reverse complement strand
GTGTGCGTGATGCGCCCTTGTTCACCGTTTGGGGGCACGTTCACCGCGATGGGGGATCACTTGTGATTGTGAACTCAGTCACAATCTGTATACCACCACCCGCAGGACGCTGCAAGCGCGATCTTTTCCTGCAACGTGTCTGCAACACCCCACCGATCAGCCCAACGTGGGGCGATGATCTGGACGACAGACGAACGGGATGTTCATCCCGCCTGGTGAGATGACGCACGCCGGAGAACAAAAGTGCCCGGCTGGCGAACCAGCCGGGCAAGCGGCAGTCGGCGCTGCTTCACGCCCCCCAATGCATGTAAGTGGCGCTGCCGGAACAAATCCAAGGGTCAAGCAGTCCCTGCCTGTTTCGGCATGCCGAAACTGAAACTGGTCTGCAACGTATTCTTACCGTTTGGACTGGTCTGCTGTCAATTCGCCGAGGAGCCGACGGTCCTGATGCTCCGCAATCCCACCGTTGCCCAGTCCCTTACTGATGGGAAAAGCCCTCGACATGACGCACCCCGGAGAGTGACTCCGCGGTGATGCGTTGCAGCAAGTCGGCGTCGCTGGAGGTCGCGAGATTTGCAGGCGCAAGTGGCAACACGAGGTACCGGAGATCAGCAGAGGCGTCGTGCACGCGGACGGTCACGTGGTCCGGGATGGTCGTGCCGAACTCGGCGAGCACGGCGCGCGGTTCCCGTACCGTCCTGGCCCGGTACTCGTGGGTCTTGTACCAGGCCGGGGGGACCCCCAGAAGCGGCCTGGAGTGGCACGAGCATAGGGTGCACACGACGACGTGATGGGTGTCCGGGGTGTTCGCGAAGAACCCGACACGCGGTGCCGTGGTCGGAACCGGGTAACCCGCCTCGGCACAGGCACCGTGCGGGTCGTCAAGAAGTCGTGCTTTGAAGTCCGGATCGCGCCACGCTTTGAGGACGACATGAGCCGCCGGAGGGATGCCCGGAACCCGCAACGCCACGGCCCTCTCGAACTCATCGTCGGAGATCAGGCCACTGGCGACCACAAGGTTGCGGACCGCGAGGGCGAGGTTGTCGGGATTATCTTGCAGGATGCCGGCCTCGGCGGCGCGTGGCTGGTGGGCATGCGGAGTGTTCATCGCGTTCCTCGTGCCTTCGGAGATCCCATGGATAAGCCTCACGCTTGGTCAAGCCA
>BJHB01000189.1:0-5137 GCA_014191415.1 Chloroflexota bacterium | reverse complement strand
GGTCCGTCTGGTTGAACCGCACCCGGTAGAGGGTCCGCCCAGGCATGCCGTCGCGTCCGTACGCGAGTTCCTCCGGATCCGGAAAGGTCCCGATGACCGTCACGATCACTCCCGTCCGCCCGCGAACATACGCCGGAGTGCGGAAATGTCCGGGAGGGAACGCACGACGCACGCGCACACGGTCACCGATGGTGTGCTGGGCTGCAGTGGTGGTCATTGTCGTCGTCTCATTCGCGGTCGTGGGAGTTCAGGCGCGCAAGCTCGTTTGCGAGCCCCGAGACCGCCAGGACCCCCTTTTCGAGGAGTAGGCGGGTCAAGGCATGGAGCCAACGATGGTAGTAGGTCGCGTCGGCGTACTCCGCCGGACCCAGGCTTTCGATCGCCCGGCGCAATTCATCTACCCGGATGGCCTTCCGCGCGGAAAGCAGATAGACCAGCGCATCGGTTCGCTTCTCCCACGCATCTAAATCCCGGGTGGAAGTGTCCACTGGTCCGGCCGCAAGCCCCCCAACGTCGTGGTGGCGCCTCGGTTCACCAGATTGGGCGGGGATTGTCCCGACTCGGTCACTGTCCGCTGCCGTCATAGCGCCAACTCCGATCCTGCCTGGAAACGCGGGTGAAGTTTCACACACCACCGTGGGTGTGTCCGTCGCGATAGACTCCCATGCTAGCGGGTACCGGCCCATGTTGCGCCGGAAGGGGAACGGGCATGTCGTCGATGGATTTTGGACTTTGCATTCCGTGTTTCGCCAATCCTGGGGCGGCGTTCTTCCGCACACCGCGCTGGTCAGCGCTCGATCCGAAGGCGGCGGTTGAAGCGGGCGTGCAGGCCGAGCGTCTCGGCTACGACTCGCTGTGGATGGCCGACCACTTCATCCATGGGGTTGACGGTGGCATCCTGGAGGGCTGGACCACTCTCAGCGTCTTGGCTGGCCGGACGAGCCGCATCCAACTCGGCACGATCCACATGTCCGATGCGTTCCGGCAGCCAAGCCTGACCGCAAAGATGACATCCACTCTCGATGCACTCTCGGATGGCCGGTTCATCTTTTTCTTCGATGCGGGATGGGGTCTTGATGAGCAGCGCGCATACGGCTACCCCGACCGACCGGCGAGTGAGCGGCTTGAACGCCTTGACGAGAGCCTAGACCTGATCACTCAACTCTGGTCTGGCGCGACTGTCAACTACGCAGGCAAGCACTTCCACACCAACGATGCGGTCTGCCTGCCCACACCGGTGCGTCGCCCGCCGATCTGGTTGGGTGAGGTTCGAGACGACGCGTACCTGGACATCATCGGCCGGTATGCCGACGGTTGGAACAGCGTGCCGGTGTCTCCACAGCAGTTCGGTGAGCGATGGGCGAAGGTGGCGGCGGCCTGTACCCGCGCCGGACGTGACCCGGACGCGCTGACCCGCAGTCTGGAGATCCAGATCCTGATCGCCCCGACCCGGTCAGCGGTGCGCGAGATCCTCGAGGAGTGCGCGGCCCTGCCCATCTCTCCGCGCATTCCTGCGAATGCCACCATCGTCAACTACCTGAGTGCTTCACCGGCCGATGCGCCGCCGTTGCCCGAGGATGTTGCGTCGCACTGGCTGATTGGCACCCCAGACGAAGTCCACTCCCAACTTGAGGCATATGCCCACGAGGGGGTGTCCCACCTGATGCTGTGGTTTGCGGATTTCCCATCCCACGACGGGATGCGCCTGTTCGCTGACGAAGTCATGCCCCGTTGGCGTGCCTGAACCGACCTGAGACCTGTCCGGTCAAGGAATATTGACATGTCTGAAAAGCGTCCCCACGTCGTCGTCGTCTGCAACAAGGCAGTGCGTGATGTCTACCTTGACCCGGTTGACCTCGCCCGTCTGGAGGGGTTTGCCAGTTGGGAATGGGCCCAGGCCGAAGGCGGGCCGGAGTTCCAGGCCAACGCCGACGGCACGGCACGCGAGTCAGTGCGATCACATCTCCAGGGGGCTGACGCGGTGGTCGTCTGCCACGGATCCCCCCGCATCGACGCCAACCTGCTGGACAGTGCGACGCAACTGCGTTTTGTCGGGGAACTGGAGGGGGATCGATTTGCGGCCCGGTTCGACGTCGAAGCGGCTTGGGAACGCGGGATTACCGTGGTTGACACCACCAACGGGTCGTCCTACCCCGTTGCCGAATGGGCCTTGGGTCTGATCATCATCTCGTTGCGCAACGCAGGTGAACACTTCCGGCACATGATCGAACCCAAGGCGCACGACAGTCGGCACCTTACCCGAAGGACGCGTCACGGGTTCGTGGATGGCGATCTCTGGGGAAAGACGGTTGGTCTGATCGGGTGCGGGCACATCGGGAGGCGCCTGATCCAGTTCCTGAAGGCGTTCCAGTGCCGGATCCAGGTCTACGACCCCTACCTGCCCCGAGAGATGGCCGATGCGATTGGATTCCGTGCCACGTCGCTCAAGCACGTCATGTCAGACTCGGACGTGGTCGTCTGCCTCGCACCCCTCACGCCCGGAACGCACCGGATGATCGGAGCCGAACAACTTTCGTGGCTGCGGTCGGACTCGGTGTTCGTGAACGTGTCGCGTGGTGCCGTCGTCGATCCGGATGCATTGATCGAACGGTTGCGCGTCGGTGACATCGTGGCCGGTCTTGACGTCTTCGATCCGGAACCGATCCCGGCAGATTCGGAGATCAAGCGGTTGCCGAACGTCTTCCTTTCTCCACACATCAGCACCACGTCAAGCACCAGGCAGGCCTTCTTCCGGTTGATGGTGGACGAACTGGATCGCTTCTTCCACGGACATGTCACCCAATTCGATGTGACCTCCCGCACCCTCGCGAACCGCCGGGGTGGTCCCGCTCAGTAGCTACCGACCAGGTTCCCTATCACTGGATACCCAATTTGAGGAGGCTTGATGTCCACACCCAGCACGCCACTCCGCGTCGGTTTTGTATCTGCCGACCACTTGCACTTCTCGGGACTGTTGCACCAGGCCTTGGCATGCGATGAAATAGTTGTCGTCGGCATGGTCATCGATGACGATGCGCACAGGACATTTCTCGCCGAACGTTTTCCGAGCGTGCCCATCTTTCACACGCCCGAAGCGATGCTCGCGGATGGGCGGCCTGAGGCGCTGATCACGAACCGCAACAATCGCGACGCGGTCGCGGATGTGGAGTTTGCAGCGCGTCACGGCCTTCACGTGATGAAGGAAAAACCGATGGCGTCGTCTCTGCAGATTGCTGAGGCAATGCAGTCGGCCGTCGCTCGCGGCGGTGTCCGCCTGATGATCAACTGGCCCACCACGTGGTCACCGGCATTCCAGCATGCTCACCATCTTGCGTCGTCCGGTCGGATCGGGTACGTCTGGCAGGTTCACGCTCGCTTCGGCCACCAAGGTCCGCCCGCCAACTTTGCGTCAGGAGATCCAGTGTCACGCATAGGTTGGGGGTGGTTGATGGATCGCGAACTCAATGGCGGTGGGGCGGCAATCGACTTCTGTTCCTATGGTGCAGTGATATCCCGGTGGTTCATGGGCCAACCTTCGCGGGTGACCGGGGTCGGTGGCCGGTACGTCCGTGAGCACATGACCGTGGAAGACAATGCCGTGATGGTCCTGAGTTACCCCCGAGGCCACTCAATCTGTGAGGGGACGTGGTCGCAACCTGCTACACCCACACCTTTGCCAATCCTGATCTACGGGTCGGAAGGCACGATTGCCATCCCGCCTAACCAGAACCGTGAGGTGCTGGTGGCCATGGGTGACGGTCCGTGGAAGCAGACCGTTGAGACTGTGGTGGCCCCTGACTTGCGCGCGCACTTCGTTTCCGGGCCCGCGTACTTCGCGCACTGCCTGAAGAATGGGCTGCCATTCGAGGGAATCGTCAATCCGGCAATCTCGCGGGATGCACAGGAAATATTGCAGGCAGGTCTGCGGGCGATGGAGACCGGGGCCTCGGTCTCGTTGCCATTGCCTGCATTCGTTGGCTAACCGGGGTCTCGCTCCGGGTACTGTGGATCCCGCGTAAATCGGCCCTCTTCTGGGGCGTCCTACCGCGGGATCCGTCGGCCGGCCCTTTGAAATTACGTCTCCCGCCACGGACGGGCGGTGGCCCGAACCCGGTCGAGGCGCCGTTCGTCGAAGGTGGGTTGCATCATGGAGGCGTAGCCCGCCGGTTGCAGTGGTGACGGCACGCCGATCACCGCCTGTACCGAGGGGTCGGTGTAATACCCGGTGTATGTCTGGACCAGGAGGCAATCGAACCATTCCGGTTCAGATGCTTCTACCTTGTGGAGGATTTCATCCTGCACGTCCCCGCCAAGGTGCGCAAACCCAGCGTGGGCCGGGTCGTGAACTGCTGTTGCGATGGTGATGGCCCGGAGGACACCGAGGATCGGGGCGCGCAGTTCGGTGCGTTCGGCGAGGTAGGTATCAACGGCGTTTGCTGCACCGGTTGCGTGTGCGGGAGGCATCTGCCCATCACCGGGCACAAGCCGGTCCTGCACCGAACGCAAAAGCGAGAGTTCATCAGCGGTCAGTACGGTGCCGTTCGGTTGGTCTGGTCGGGATCCGGTGGCATTCATCCTGCGACCTCCTCGAAGTGATCGACAAGCCAGTCGGCGGTGCGCCGCGCGAGGGCCTGGATGGTGGTTGTGGGGTTCACCGGTGCCGACGTCACAAAGATGCTTCCATCCACGATGAAGAGGTTTCCGACATCGTGGGCGCGACCCCACCGGTCGACCACTGAGTTGGATGGATCGGTGCCCATGCGCGTGGTACCCATGAGGTGCCACCCAGCCACTCGCGTGAGCCGGTCATGGGTGACCGTATGGGCACCACTTGCCTCAAGGAGTTCGGTGGCGCGGGCGATGCCATGGTCAAGCAGTGCCCGGCTGTTCTGACTGAGGGTGTAAGAGAGTTTCGCTGCCGGGATGCCGTGCGCATCAGTGTTCGTCGTGGAGAGGGTGACGCGGTTGTGGGCCTCTGGAAGGTCCTCGGCCATCACGACAATGGTCAGGCCGTGCGAGAACTCCTTGCGGTGTGCCTCATGGTGGCCCTTGCCCCACGGCAGCCGCCTGCCTGGTCCCCGACCGAGGGCGGCGCCCACCGGTTGGCTATCTCGCCCGAGGTGCAATTGGTACCCGC